>NZ_VYQA01000012.1:0-145761 GCF_008710165.1 Sphingobium limneticum
CCGGAACCCGAGCTTCGCAGCTCACGTAGGAAAACAACCCTTCGCTCCGGTAATCGCCGCCCCGCATCTCAAATCCTTCAACCTCAGTTGAAGGCGTCTGAATCACCTCAAGCGGCTCAAGGAAAGAGCCTTTTTCCGCAACCTGTTAGATCAGAAGCGGAAGCCCAGACCCGCCGACCAGCTGCTATAATCCTTCGCCTTGGTCAGGCCCAGATTCAGACGAATGAGGTCGCGGGCATTGCGCGCCGATTCCTCACGCCCACGCAGGCCCAGCGACAGGCCGAATTCGTGGAACTTGTTGAAATACAGGTCGTCACCCGCATAGTTGGTGAAAGTATAGCTGGCGCGCATCGACGTATTGCGGCCAAGGCCCCGGAATTTGAGCGGCAGATCATAGGCCAGCCCGTTGCGGAACGCCCAGTTCTTCAGGCCCGGATTGATGTTGTAGCCGGCAAAACCGGTGCCCAGCGTCTGGGTATAGCCCACCATATTGCCGATGACGATGCGGCCACGACCGACATTGCCGACCACGAAGCGGCTGGCGACCGTGGTGGACAGCATATGGCCCAGCGATCCGATCTGGTCGGACGCGGTGATGCCATAGCCCACGCGCGGTTCCAGCGACCAACGCTGCGCGATCACGGGCACTTCCACCCCGACGCCGAACTGGGCGGTGACGGCGCGCGCGCCGTTCACTTCGGAATAGCTGACCGGCGAATCGATTTTCAGCAGTGCGCGGCCACCTTCGCCCAGGCGGAAGCTGCGGGCGACGCGCGCATCGATCCGCTTGATGTCGTAACGGCCGCCATTGGACGAACCCCAGCCATAATTGGCGCCGACGATCCACGGGTCGCCTGCGGTATTGCTGCCGCCGCTCGCCGCATCCTGTTCGATCGCCGAATCGCCCGACGACAGGTCCATGCTGGCGCGGACCAGCGATCCCTGTACCGACCCCGGATTGCCCGCCAGCGGGTCGATCGGCGACGTGCGCGCCAGCGCGCGCAGCATGGCGCGGACCAGCCGTTCGGCGTCCGGCCCGTCGATATCGTCCAGATAGCTGTCGAACTGCGCATAGGCTTCGTCGCGGGTCCGGCCGGTAAAGACGCTGGTATAGCGCTCGCCCGCCTCATCCAGCGCGGGGATGCGGATGGTGAAGCTGGTGCTGTTGGCGGCGTAGGCGCCCTGGATCAGAAGGCCACGGAAATCCATGACGCCGGACACCGCTGCCCGATCATTATACAGCGACACGCCGTTGCGGACATAGCGTTCGCGCAGCCGGGCCGGGTCCATGAATTCATAGCTGCGCGATGCGATGTTCAGCCCATAGGTATCATAGAGCGGCACGCCGCCTGCGGTGGTCAGTTGGACGCTGATCCGGAACAGGCTGGACAGATGATCGATTTCCGCCTGGGTCGGTGGCGTGACCGTGGTCTGCGCCCCGGCCGCACCGGCAATGACCATCCCCATGGCCGCCGTCGCACCCAGCAAAATTCCCCTGTAAAAACGCATAAGTCGGATTCCCCCCAAAGATGTCCGGAGCCGCAGCCCCCGGCCGGGCTTTAGGAAAAGGGAGAAATCCGCGCATACCCTGTTCGGGTTATGCGGCGCCCCGAATGATCGGCAGCTTGAATGTCGGGGCCGCATCGTCCACATAGTCGCCAAGTGATGCTTTTGTGCAACAGGTAAGAAAATGGCCGATCCCTATTCCCTATTGGGTGTGACCCGCAGCGCGACCGAGGCGGAAATCAAGTCCGCCTATCGCAAGCTCGCCAAGGAGCTGCATCCGGACAAGAACAAGGACAACCCAAAGGCGGCGGATAAATTCTCCGCCGTGACCAACGCCTATGACCTGCTGTCCGACAAGGATAAGCGCGCCCGGTTCGACCGCGGCGAAATCGACGGCGACGGCAATCCGGCCGCGCCCTTCGGCTTTGGCGGCGGTGGCGGTGGGCGGGGTCCGTCCGGCGGCGGCTTCGAATCCGGCGGCGCGGATTTCGGCGATATCTTCGAAGGCCTGTTCGGCGGCGCTGGTCGCCGCGCGGGTGGCGGCTTTGGCGGTGGCGGTTTCGGCCGGCAGGCGCCGCCGCAAAAGGGCGCCAATGTCGCCTATCGCCTGGCCGTCCAGTTCGTCGATGCCGCGACCCTGGCGCCGCAGCGCATCACCTTGCAGGACGGCAAGACGATCGACCTCAAACTGTCCGCCGGCGTTGAGACGGGCACGCAGATGCGCCTGTCCGGCAAGGGGCAGGCCGGCCCCGGCGGCGCGGGCGACGCGATCGTCACGGTCGAGGTGAAATCGCATCCCTTCTTCCGGCGGGATGGCGACAATGTGCTGCTTGACCTGCCCATCACCCTGGATGAGGCGGTGAAGGGCGGCAAGGTCAAGGTGCCGACCGTCGATGGCCCGGTGATGCTGGGCGTGACGGCGGGCGCGACCTCCGGCAAGACGCTGCGCCTGCGCGGGCGGGGCTTTACCGGCAAGGATGGCCAGCGCGGCGACCAGTTGGTCACGCTCCAGATCGACGTGCCGGCGGATGATCCAGCGATCCAGGCGCTGGTCGAAAGCTGGCAGGACCAGCGGGCCGTGCGCGCCCATCTGGGCGTCTGATGCGTTAGGCGGCGCAGATGCCGATGCCTTCGCCCCTGTCGCCCGAGCAACGCCGTGAAATGGCGCAGGAGGCGCGCGCCCGTTTCCATCGGCAGATGGATCGGGTGCGGCCGGGCACGCAGCCGTTCGAAGTCGTCAAGCGCGTCGCGGTCGGCACCTATAGCGACGGCTTCATCCATGCGGGAAACCTCGCCTATCTGTCGCTGATGACGCTGTTTCCCTTCTTCATCGTCGCAGCAGCGGTGGCCAGCATCTTCGGCCGCACCGACGATGGCGTGCAGGCGGTCAACGCCTTTCTCTATACCGTGCCGCGCGGCGTGGCCGATGTGGTGCGCCAGCCGATCAACGATGTGCTGACCGCACGTAGCGGCCCCTTGCTCTGGCTGGGCGGCGTCGTGGGTCTGTGGACCGTGGGCAGCCTGATCGAAACGATCCGCGACATATTGCGCCGCGCCTACGGCACCAAAAGCACCAAGCCCTTCTGGCGCTATCGCCTGGGTGCGATCGGCATCACCTTGGTCAGCGTTTTCCTGGTCATGTTCGCCTTCTCGCTTCAGGTCGCGATCACCGGCGTCGACCAGTTCCTGCATCAGATCCTTCCCTGGGCGGACGATGCGATCGCGCTGGTCGCCTCGGCAAAGCTGGTGCCGATGGGCATATTGTGCCTCGCCCTCTGGTCGCTGTTCGTGGCCCTGACCCCCACCGCCTACAAGTCGCGCCGCTTCCCCAAATGGCCCGGCGCAGTCGCGACGTCGCTCTGGTGGTATGGTACGACCTTGCTGCTGCCGCCCACTTTGTCGCTGCTGGGCGGCTATGGCCGGACCTATGGCAGCTTGGCCGGTGTCATGATCACCCTCATTTTTTTCTTTCTCGTCGGGCTCGGCGTGGTAATTGGCGCGGAATTGAACGCGGCGCTGGCGGAATTCCCCGAAGAGGATGAGCAGCCGATCGCGCAGGACGAAGGGAACGGAATAAGATTATGACAGGCTTGATGGCAGGAAAGCGTGGGCTCATCATGGGGCTGGCGAATGACAAGTCGCTGGCTTGGGGTATCGCCCAGCAACTGCACGCACAGGGCGCGGAACTCGCCTTTTCCTATCAGGGCGATGCCCTTGCCAAGCGCGTCCGTCCGCTGGCGGAGCAGGTCGGGTCGGATTTTCTGATCGATTGCGACGTGTCCGACATGGACAAGCTGGACGCCGCCTTCGCCGAGATCGAAGCGCGCTGGGGCAAGCTGGACTTCGTGGTCCACGCCATCGGTTTCTCCGACAAGAATGAGCTGCGCGGCCTCTATGCCGACACCAGCCTCGACAATTTCCTGCTGACCATGAACATTTCGGTCTACAGCTTCGTCGCCGTCACGGCACGCGCGCGCAAGCTGATGAAGGATGGCGGCAGCCTGCTGACGCTCAGCTATTATGGCGCGGAAAAGGTCATACCCCATTATAACGTCATGGGCGTGGCCAAGGCGGCGCTGGAAACCAGCGTCAAATATCTGGCGATGGACCTGGGGCCTGAAAATATCCGCGTCAACGCCATCTCGGCCGGCCCGATCAAGACGCTGGCCGCCAGCGGCATCGGCGACTTCCGCTATATCCTGAAATGGAACGAGCTGAACTCGCCGCTGCGCCGCAACGTGACGATCGAGGATGTCGGCGGCGCGGGCCTGTATCTGTTGTCGGATCTGGCGTCCGGCGTGACCGGCGAAATCCACCATGTCGACGCGGGCTACAACGTCATCGGCATGAAGGCCGAAGACGCACCGGATATCGCACTGGATAAGTAAGCTATAACCCCTCTCCCCTTTGGGGGAGAGGGAGGGGCCCGCCGCGAAGCGGTGGGAGGGTGAGGGGGCTATGCGACGACCCGATCCTGATAAACCAGACTCGCTGAACCGAGTCCGCGCCATGCGACGCGATCCGACCGAGCCGGAAAAACGGCTCTGGTCGAAACTGTGCGACCGTCAGTTGGGCGGCATCAAATTTCGCCGCCAGGTATGGCTGGCCGGCTACATCGCGGATTTTTACGCCGCTGAGGTCAAGTTGGTGATCGAAGTTGACGGCGACGACCATGCCGTTAGGGAAGCCGGCGACCGACATCGCACCGGAATTCTGGAAAGAGAGGGATTCCGTATTCTGCGTTTCGGCAATGCGGATGTGATGGACACTCTGGAAGGGGTGTTGGAGGCAATTTTGATGACGGTGCGCGAAATCCCCTCACCCTCCCACTCGGCTGCGCCGAGCGGGCCCCTCCCTCTCCCCCGTGGGGAGAGGGGCGCATGAGTTTCAACAGTTTCGGTCGCGTTTTCCGCTTCACCACCTGGGGCGAGAGCCATGGTCCTGCCATCGGCGCGGTGGTGGATGGCTGTCCTCCGGGGCTGGACTTGAGCGAGGCGGATATTCAGCCCTGGCTAGACCTGCGCAAGCCCGGCACCTCCAAATTCACCACCCAGCGGCGCGAGGCGGACGAGGTGCGCATCCTGTCGGGCGTGTTCGAAGGGCGCACCACGGGTACGCCGATCAGCCTGATGATCGAGAATACCGACCAGCGCTCGAAGGATTATTCGGACGTTGCCAAGGCCTATCGCCCCGGCCATGCCGACTATGCCTATGATGCCAAATATGGCTTTCGCGATTATCGCGGGGGCGGGCGCTCCTCGGCGCGCGAAACCGCCAGCCGGGTTGCGGCCGGCGCGGTCGCCCGTGCGGTCATCCCCGAAGTCGATATCTTCGCCTATGTCAGCGAAATCGGCGGCGACGCCATCGACTACGCCAATTTCGACGCCTCGCAGATCGGCCAGAATCCGTTCTTCTGCCCCGATCCCGCTGCCGCTGCGCGTTGGGAGGTGCTGGTCGACGGCGCGCGCAAGGACGGCTCCTCCATCGGCGCGGTCGTGGAATGCGTCGCCAGCGGAGTCCCGGCCGGCTGGGGCGCGCCGCTCTATGCCAAGCTGGACAGCGAACTCGCCGCAGCTATGATGAGCATCAACGCGGTCAAGGGCGTGGAAATCGGCGACGGTTTCGCCGCCGCTCGTCTGCGCGGGGAGCAGAATGCGGACCCGATGCGGCCCGGTAAAGATGGCCCGGTCTTCCTGGCCAACCACGCTGGCGGCATCGCTGGCGGCATTGCCACCGGCCAGCCGATCAAGGTTCGTATCGCCTTCAAGCCGACCAGCTCCATCCTGATCCCGGTCGAAACCGTCACCCGCGAAGGCGAAGCGTCGGAGATCATCACCAAGGGGCGCCACGACCCCTGCGTCGGCATCCGCGGCGTGCCCGTGGTCGAAGCGATGATGGCGCTGGTGCTGGCCGACCAGAAGCTGCTCCACCGCGCCCAATGTGGCGAGCGGGCCGGGGACTGACACGCCGAACCGCGCCAATCGCGCGCCCAATCTCTTCCGGCGGCGAGACGACTCGCCCCTGTTACGCTATGATGACGCTCATCGCCCGCGGGAGGGCGAGCGGCAGAGCGTAAGCCTGGGGAGCGTCACCACGCGTCGCAGCGTTTTTCTTGCAAAAACGCTGCGATTTAAAAGCGCGGATTGACGGTCAAAACGTCCCCTCAAAGCCGCGACACGGGCCAGCCATGGCGACATGGCTGGCCCATTTTATATCTGGCGAACGGGCAGGCCATTGCCACGCCTGCGGCCCTGTCTCCCTGACGACAGGCGGGGCATCACGGGGCATCACAGCCGACAGGATATGCCCATGACCAGCCTGCCCTTTACCCAGGTCGATGCTTTTGCCGACGCGCCCTTCACCGGCAATCCCGCTGCGGTCATTCCGCTGGATGCCTGGCTGGACGATGCCGTGCTGCAATCCATCGCCGAAGAAAACAACCTGTCCGAAACCGCCTTCACCGTGCCGACGCCGGAAGACCCGGAGGCCGATTACGCATTGCGCTGGTTCACGCCCACGGTGGAGGTGAAGCTATGCGGCCATGCCACGCTGGCCAGCGGTCATGTCCTGATCAACGGCGATTCGATCCGCTTCCGCACCCGCCAGTCCGGCATCCTGACCGTAACCCGCGACGGCAATGGCTATGCCCTCTCGCTGCCTGCCTGGCCCATGGCGCCCAAAGCGTTGCCGGATCTTGCCGCCGGCCTTGGTGGTCAGCCGATCGAATCCCACTGGCGCGATGGTGGCTACAGCCTCTTCCTCTTCCCCGACGCCGCAGCGGTCCGCGCCCTGACGCCCAACTTCGCCGCGCTGAAACCGCTGGGCGATGTCATGCTGATCGCCACCGCGCCGGGCGACGACAGCGACATCCTCAGCCGCGTCTTCGTGCCGGGTGGGGGCGTGGATGAAGATCCCGTCACCGGCTCCGCCCATAGCCTGCTCGTCCCCTTCTGGGCAGAGCGCCTCGGCCGCACGCAGATCAGCGCCTATCAGGCCTCGGCCCGTGGCGGACGCCTTGGCTGCACGCTGGCGGGCGACCGCGTCATCCTCACCGGCCAATGCCGCACGGTGATCGAGGGGCGCTTCTTCCTCTGACCCGAAGCATCGTGCAGGATACCATTGTTCCCCGGCGCAGGCCGGGGTCCAGTCCCGCCCGTTGACCTAACCCGGAAACAGCCCGATCAATTTCGCCAGCGCGCCGCGCACGGCGGCGCGCTGTTCCTTGTGCGGCGACATGCCGATCCGCACGACCGTCAGCCGCTGCGAGGGCGAGATCAATATATATTGCCCGTTATGCCCGACGCAGCCAAACAGGCTGGCGGGCGCCTGCCCCGGCATCAGCGCGCTGTCGCTGCTATCGCGGTTCAGCCACAGATGCGCGCCATAGGCCGGATTGCGCGGGGAGGGCGCCCGCATGAAATCGACCCATTTTTCCGGCAAGATCTGATGGCCGTTGGGCGACCGCCCGTCATTGCGCAGCAATTCGCCAAAGCGCCCATAATCGCGCGCGGTCATGTGCAGCATGCTGCCGCCGATCATCGTGCCGGCCGCATCATATTCGGGCGTCAGGCTGGGCAGATTGCCCGGCGCCTTCAACCGCCCGTCGATGAACATCTGCATCGCCCGTCGCCGCACGTCCGGATCGCTGCTGTTGGTCAGCATCCGCGTCATCAGATCGGACAATATGATGCTGCTGCCGGTGGAATAGGAGAAAACGGCGCCGGGCGGATGCGCCAAAGGTTTGGATTCGGCATAGGCGCGCATGTCCTGCGCGCCCGTCGTAAACAGCATCCGCACCGTGTCGCCGTTGGTGATTGGCTCGCCATCCTCGACATGGTCCAGACCTGACCGCATCTGAAGCAATTGCCGCAGTGTGATCTTGCCGCGTGGATCGCCCGGCTGGCTCCAGGCCGCGACCGGCACCGGCATGTCGAGCGCCAGCCGCCCGTCCGACACCATCAGGCCGACCAGCACCGCCGTCACGCTCTTGGCGATCGACCAGGACAGCAGCTTCGTGTCCGGCCCGAAACCGGGCGCATAACGCTCGGCAATCACTTTCCCGTCGCGCATCACCAGCAGGGCGCGGGTCTGCCCCATGGCATCCGCATCGAACAAAGGATCGATCGCCCCGCGCAGGGCGTTTTCGCCCACTACCGCATCGCTGGACACGCGGTAGACGGGGTCGGCCATAGGCGCGGCGCGGCTGGCCAGCGTGCCCGCCACGACGACACCGGCCACCCCCAGCGCCAGCCCAAGGCGCTTTACGATTCGACTGTCGATCTGCATAAGCCGCGCCCTTACAGAAGGGATTCGAAAAGGGCCATGCTGGTTCGACGCAAATGGTGGATATTGGGCGGGCTGCTCGTTCTGGCGCTGCTGGGCGCGCTCGCCTGGCACTGGACGGCGCTGAGCGCCCGCGCCCGGCTCGGCGCCGCCTATGGCGCGCGCCTCGGCTGCTCCTGCCGCTATGTCGAAGGCCGCGCCATGGGCAGCTGCAACGCCGACAAGGAACCGGGCATGGGTCTGGTAAGCCTCACCGACCTCCCGGATGAGCGCGCGGTACAGGCCAGCGTCCCCTTGCTGGCAAGCCGCACCGCGCGGTTCAAACCCGGCTGGGGCTGCCTGCTCGACCCTGTGGGGTGATGGATTGAGGCGGCCGTGATCCTCCCCTGTCAGGGGAGAAGTGACGACGATCCGCTTGCGATCAGAAGCGGACCATCCTTCTCCCCCGGAGGGAGAAGGATACGAAGCCTTACCGCGTAGCGGTTAGGCGAAGTTGGATGAGGGGGACTGGCGCAAGATTGGCGTATGACCGTGAGGCTGTCCCCCTCACCCAGCTCAGACTAGGCAGCAAGCTGCCAAGTCTACGCAGCCCTCTCCCCCTCGGGGAAGAGGGGTAAGAAACGTCCACTTCCCACCCATCCCCACCCTTCGATCACCCTATAGTCCTCAACCCCCTAGCCCCGTCGCCCTGCACCCGCTAAGGCCGCCCGATGGCGCGCGACATCCCCACGCTTCTCCACGATATTTTCGGTTTCACCGCCTTTCGGGGCGTGCAGGAACAGGTGGTGGGCCGCGTCATGGCGGGGCGGCCGACGCTGGCGATCATGCCGACCGGCGCGGGCAAGTCGCTATGCTATCAGCTGCCGTCCGCCGCGCTCGACGGCTGCTGCATCGTCGTGTCGCCGCTGATCGCGCTGATGCACGACCAGTTGCGCGCCGCCAATGCGGTGGGCCTGCGCGCCGCCAGCCTGACCAGCGTGGACGCCGACTGGCGCGAAACGCAGGATCGCCTGCGCAATGGCGATCTCGATCTGCTCTATGTCGCGCCCGAACGCGCCAGTCAGGAAAATTTCCGCAACCTGCTGCGCGCGACGAAGATCGCCCTCTTCGCCATCGACGAAGCCCATTGCGTGTCCGAATGGGGCCATGATTTTCGCCCCGACTATCGCCTGCTGCGCCCGTTGCTGGACGAATTTCCCGATGTCCCGCGCCTGGCGCTCACCGCCACCGCGGACGCGCACACGCGCGAGGATATCCTCGTCCAGCTCGGCATCCCGCGCGACGGCCTCATCATCTCCGGCTTCGACCGGCCCAATATCCGCTATGCCGTCCATCCGCGCGATGGCCTGACCCGCCAGCTGGCGGACCTCGTCGCCGCCAATCCCGGTCCCGGCGTCGTCTATGCCCAGACCCGCGCCGCGACGGAGAAGCTCGCCGAAACGCTGGGGCGGGGCGGGCGGGCCGTGCGCGCCTATCATGCCGGCATGGAGCCAGCGGTGCGCGCCGCCAATCAGGCCGCCTTCATCGCCAGCGAAGATATGGTGATGGTCGCCACCGTCGCCTTCGGCATGGGTATCGACAAGCCCGACGTGCGCTTCGTCGCCCATGCCGGCCTGCCCAAGTCGATCGAGGGCTATTATCAGGAATCGGGCCGCGCCGGCCGCGATGGCGAGCCGGCGGTCGCGCATCTCTTCTGGGGAGCGGAGGATTTCGCCCGTGCCCGCATGCGCATCGCCGAACTGGAGCCGGCCCGCCAGCCGGGCGAACGCACCCGCATCGCGGCGCTGGGCGCCCTCGTCGAAACCGCCACCTGCCGTCGGGCGATTCTGCTGCGCCATTTCGGCGAGAACCCGCCCGCCACCTGCGGCAATTGCGACAATTGCCTGACGCCCCCGGCCAGCGTCGACGCGACCGAGACGGCACGCAAATATCTGTCCGCCGTCTATCGCACCGGGCAGAGTTTCGGCGCCGGCCATATCGAGGCGGTGCTGACCGGCACGCCCAACGACAAGATTCGCGAGCGCGGCCACGACCGTATCTCCGTCCACGGCATCGTCGCGGGGGAGGAGGTCGCCCTGCTGCGCCCGGTGTCGCGCGCGCTGCTGGTGCGCGATGCGCTGGAAACGACGGAACATGGCGGGCTGATGCTCGGTCCCAACGCGCGTCCGATCCTGCGCGGGGAGGAAGAGGTGCGCATCCTTATGCCGCCCAAGCGTGAGCGGCGCAGCAAGCGCAGCGCCCGCAATGGCGCCGATGCCAACCCGGTCGGTGATCCGCTGTTCGACGCCCTGCGCGCCTGCCGCCGCGAGCTGGCGCAGGAGGCAGGGGTGCCGCCCTATGTTATCTTCCACGATTCGACGTTGCGCGAAATGGCGGAGCAGCGTCCGGCCTCCATCCGCGAAATGAGCCATATCAGCGGCATCGGCCAGAAGAAGCTGGACGCCTGGGGCGACGCCTTCCTCGCCGCGATCCGGCCCTTTCTGTGAAAGTTCACGCGGAGGCGCGGAGCCACGGAGAAGAGAGGCGAGGCCTGTAACAAGGCAAATAGTCCTGTTCGCTTGCGGACCATGGCGCCGTTCCGGTGTGACAGTCTCCGCGTCTCCGCGCGAACCAAATATCTTGAAAGCTCGCCTTCCAGAGCGCATGGGGCTGGCAAAAGGAGAAGCCCATGTTCCGCAAGCTGACCGACCGCATCCTCGTATCCCCGCAGATCAGCGTTGAGCAGGTCGGTGAGGCGAAGGCGCAAGGCGTGACCCTCATCATCAACAATCGTCCCGACGATGAAGAGCCGGGTCAGGTCAACGGCGCGGAGATCGAGGCGGCGGCGCAGGCGGCTGGCATCGCCTATCTGGCCGTGCCGGTTGCCCATGGTGGCTTTGCCCCCTGGCAGCTGGACGGCATGGCGCAGGCGCTGGAACAGGCCGGCGACGGCAAGCTGCTCGCCTACTGCCGTTCGGGCACGCGCAGCACGTTGCTTTGGGCGCTGACCCGCGCCCGCGCCGGCGACAATGGCGACGTGCTGGCCGCGCAAGCCGCCGCCGCCGGCTACGACATCGCCCCCGTGCGCCAGATCATGGACGCGCTGGCCGGCCAGTAACGCCGTGAGGCCATCTCACATCATCGCGTTCGCCGGCACAGGCCGGGGTCCAGTCCAATGATGTGAGCTGGCCCCCGGCCTGTGCCGGCGAACGCGTCCTATGGATAGGTCTCATCATGCCTTGATAGGAGACGCACGATAGACGTCATCCCGGACTTGATCCGGGATCCCGCTTTCTTTCATCATGAAAATGGCAGGCGCTCGTCCGGCGCCCCGCCTCAATTCTTGCGCTGCGGAACCGTGAAGGTGCCCGATACGCGCCCGCTCGGGCTGGTCGCGGTGCCGGCGCTGCCGCCGCCCGAAGAGCGGCCGTCCACCGTCGATCGACCGCTGTTCAGGTCCATCACCAGCCGCCCGCCGGTCAGCTTGTTCGACCCCTGCGTCAGCGTGACATTGCCCAACATGGTGATCAGCTTGCTGTTGAGGTCGTAGATGGCGACATTGCCGCGCGCGGTCTGGTCCGCCTTGTTCACCACGACATTGCCCGACGCATCGATCCGGTTGATCTGGATCCCGTCCGTGCCGGTGCCGCCGCCCGGCTGGTTGTTATAGGCCACGGTCATGCGCGCGGCGTTCAGCGTCATGCCGGCCTGCGTCACCACGACATTGCCCGACACGACGACGCGGTCGGCGCGATCCTGCACCTCGATCCGGTCGGCGTTGAAATTGACCGGGGCGTTGCTGTCGTGATTCTTGAACACCTGTGCGCTCGCACCGGCGAACATCAGCGCGGCGGTACCCGCAAAGGCGGACGACAGCAGGATCAGGGTGCGTTTCATCAGTTTCGCCCTTTGAGACCATTTTGCTCGATGCGCAAGCTTGCCCGGCCATTCAATGTCACGGTGCGCGCGTTCATGTCCGCTTCCAGATGGTCGCCGCTGAACGTGCCGATCGGGATTCGTCCATCGACCCGGCCCGCGCTCTTCATCCGCCGGGTCTTGAGGTCGACGCCGACGTCGCGCGTGGTCAGCCGATAGCCGCCCGATGCCTCGAACTGCACCGGTCCCTGGATGCCGACTCGTTCGGTTTCCATGTCGTACCGGCCCTTTTGGGCGGTCAGCACGGCCGGGCCGTCGGTCAGCAGGATGCGCGCGGACAGTGTGTTGAGATCGACGATCGGCTCGCGCGAGCTTTTCTGCACGGCGGATCCGGCGCGCAGGGAGAAGGGCTGGCCCTTGCTGTCCTCGCCCCGATACAGCGCTTCGGTCAGCCGCATCCGGTCCTTCGCCACTTCGACCTTGTTCTTGTCGAGGACGAAGCTGACCTTGTCGCCGCCCGTGAAGGGCGCGGTCGCCAGCAGGGCGGCCAGCACGCCGACCGCGACCGGCAGCCAGTTTTTCAGCAGCCCGACCAGACGGTCATGGGTGCCGCCCGGCCGCGCCCAGTGGCGGCGCACGTCGCGTTGCTGATCGGCCTGGACGGACACGAAGCGTCTGCTCCCTTACATATGCGCGAAAATGTCGATTTCCGGCCAGCCGGCCAGATCGAGTTCGGCCCGGTGCGGCAGGAAATCGAAACAGGCCTGGGCCAGTTCCATCCGGCCTTCGCGGATCAGGCGCTTGTCCAGTTCGGCTTTTAGCGCGTGGAGGTAACGCACGTCCGACGCGGCATAATCCTTCTGCGCGTCCGACAGGACCGGGCCGCCCCAATCGCTCGACTGCTGCTGCTTGCTGATATCCTGGCCCAGCAATTCGCGGACCAGTTCCTTCAGGCCGTGGCGGTCGGTATAGGTGCGGATCAGGCGCGACGCGATTTTGGTGCAATAGACGGGCGCGGCCACCACGCCCAGATAATGTTTGATCGCGGCGATATCGAACCGGCCGAAATGATAGAGTTTCAGCCGTTCCGGATCGGCCAGCACCGCCTTCAGGTTGGGCGCGGCATAATCGCTGCCCGGATTGAAGCGGACGAGATGCTCGTCGCCCTTGCCATCGCTGATCTGGACCACGCACAGGCGGTCGCGTGGGGTGATGAGCCCCATCGTTTCGGTGTCGATGGCGATCGGGCCGGCGGCAAGGACGCCGGCGGGCAAATCTTCTTCATGGAAATACACGGTCATGGCTTCCCCTCTATGGCGAAACCGGTTCGACCGCAATCGGCCCTTTTGTCGTGGCGAAAGCTGCGGCGAAACGCGGCATTGCTGCGCCGAGCGGTGGAATATTCGGCATTTTTCCGTTATTGGAACGGAACATGACCACAACAGTGAAAATCATTCGCGCTGCCCTGAAAAGTTGATATAGTGATTCCCAAACCCGCCTTTGCGGTGGATTCTGCATGTCATTCGCCCGACATGTTTGTCCGATTGTCTTTTGGGGCGAAGCGAAAGTGACTAACAGGGCATGAGTTTTGATAGAGGTCGCCGCGGCGGGCGCGGCAAGGATAAGCGCGACGGTTTCGGCGACGACAACTTCTACGGTGGTGGCGATCGTGGCGGCTTCGGCGGTGATCGCTTCGGCGGCGGCGGCGGTGGCTTCGGCGGCGACCGTGGCGGTTTCGGCGGTGGTGACCGTGGCGGCTTTGGCGGCGGCGGCGGCGGTGGTCGCGGCGGCTTCGGCGGCGGCGGCGGTGGTTTCGGCGGCGGTGGCGGCGGCGGTGGCCGCGGCATGCCTGCTCAGGTCGTCGGCGAAGGCAAGGGCGTTGTTAAGTTCTTCAACGGCCAGAAGGGTTTCGGCTTCATCGTTCGTGACGATGGCGGCGAAGACGTGTTCGTGCACATCAGCGCCGTCGAACAGGCCGGCCTGACCGGTCTGGCCGAAGGTCAGCCGCTCGGCTTCACGCTGGTCGATCGCGGTGGCAAGGTGTCGGCGACCGATCTGGTCATCGACGGCGAACCGCTCCCCGTCACCGATCGCGGCCCGCCGCGCGAAGCTCGCGAACCGCGCGCCGGTGGCTTTGGTGGTGCACCCGATCGTGGTCCGCAGCGTCAGCTGACCGGTGAGCGCTCCAGCGGCACCGTGAAGTTCTTCAACGCCATGAAGGGCTTCGGCTTCATCCAGCGCGACGACGGCCAGCCCGACGCCTTCGTCCACATCAGCGCCGTCGAACGCGCCGGCATGGGCGCCCTGAATGAAGGCGACCGCCTCGACTTCGAACTGGAAGTCGATCGTCGCGGCAAATATGCTGCGGTGAACCTCCAGTCGAAGGCCGAATAAGGCTAGACGGATCATCCCTGTTTTCAGGGAGAGGATGAAAGGGGCTGCCTGAAAAGGCGGCCCCTTTTGCATTTCGGGGTGTTGGGGAGATGGGGCGGATTGGGCGGAAAGCCGGTTGGCTGTCTTATCGTGGCCCTTTCCTGTCTTCACGGGAGAGGGTTGGGTGAGGGTCTTTTTTCTTGCTGTCAGGAAATGATCGTCCAGAAAGAAGAAAGCCCCTCACCGACTGCGACTAGGCAGTAAGCTGCAAAGTCTCCGTTACCTCTCCCGCGAAAGCGGGAAAGGGTAACAGGAGCGTCCCTATCTTGAATGCACCCGACCCGACGGCGCGCATCCGTCCCGCTTCCAATGTAGGATAATCTTTGATCTATCCTGCACAATGCAGCCTTCACTCTCCAACGGCCCGTCAACACTCCCCAGCCCCAAACACACACGCATCTGTGTCGCGCCGATGTGACCCTGCCGATATAGGAGGTGACGCGTCGCGAAGGCCTTGCAAGCGCCTGGCGAAAGCCTCGTGAGCGCTTCCGGCCCAAAAAGCCGTGCAACGGTGTGAACTTCGGCCAGTGACCTTTCCGCCCACCTTCTTCGCCAAATCCGCGTCCCGTTCGCAGCTTCCCCTTCATCTTGCCGCGCGCTTGTTCTATGTCCGCAATCCAATTCCCAAGAGGACGCCATTTTGATCCTGGATATCGCCGCCGCCGCTTCGGGCGCCATTCGCTTTGAAGATCTGGGGCTGAACCCCGTGGCCCTGAACTTGGGCTTCTTCACGCTGAAATGGTACAGCCTCGCCTATCTGGCCGGCATCCTGATCGGCTATTGGTATCTGCTCAAACTGGTCGATCAGCCCGGATCGCCGATGGCGCGGCGTCACGCCGACGACATGATCTTCTACGCGACGCTGGGCATCATCATCGGCGGGCGGCTGGCCTATGTGATCTTCTACCAGCCCGAAATTCTCGCCCATCCACTCGATATCTTCAAATTGTGGAATGGCGGCATGTCCTTCCATGGCGGTGCAATCGGCGTGTCGCTCGGCATTCTCTACATGGCGTGGAAGGAAAAGCTCAGCTGGCTGCGTATCCATGACTATGTCGCCTGCGTCGTGCCTTTCGGCCTCTTCTTCGGCCGCCTCGCCAATTTCGTGAACGGCGAATTGTGGGGCAAGGAAACCGACGTACCCTGGGCGATCATCTTCCCGACCGGCGGCCCCTTCGCCCGCCACCCGAGTCAGCTGTACGAAGCCGCCCTGGAAGGCGTCGTCCTGTTCCTGATCCTCGCCTTCGCTTTCTGGAAGACGAAAGCGCGCTACAAGCCGGGCATGCTCGTGGGCATTTTCGTCTTCGGCTATGGCTGCTTCCGGTTCGCCGTGGAATATTTCCGGGAGGCCGACGCCCAGTTGATGGAGTTTGCCGCGCGCACCGGCCTGCACATGGGCCAGTGGCTCTGCCTGCCGATGATCCTAGGCGGCCTCTATCTGATCGTCACGGCCAAGGGCCGCCGTCTGCGCGTCGAACCGGTGGCCGGCAGCGCCAGTGTCGGCTGACATGCCGCCGCTGGCCCGGCGCCTCGCCGGCCAGATCGCCTCGGGCGGCCCGATCTCGGTCGCCCATTATATCGGCGAAGCGAACCAGCATTATTACGCCACCCGCGATCCGCTGGGCGCCGACGGCGACTTCACCACCGCGCCGGAAATCAGCCAGATGTTCGGCGAACTGGTGGGCCTGGCGCTGGCCGACGTCTGGATGCGATCGGGCCGCCGTGCCGATCCTGCCTATGTCGAACTGGGGCCGGGGCGTGGCACGCTGGCGTCCGATGCGATCCGCGCCATGGATCGCGCTGCGCTGGCGCCCAAGCTGCATCTGGTCGAAACCAGTCCCACTCTGCGCGAGCGGCAACATGCGCTGTTGCCCCATGTCATCCATCACGACACGATCGACAGCCTGCCCGATACCGGCCCGCTGCTGGTCGTCGCCAATGAATTTTTCGATGCGCTCCCCGTGCGGCAGTGCATTCGCGTCGTCGACGAATGGCGCGAACGCGTCGTCATCAGCCGGGAGGAGGAGGGGCGCTTCATCGCCGTTCCGGGCTATCGCCGGATTGAATCGGGCCTCCCCGCCTTCGCCAACGACGCGCCGGAGGGGGCGATCATCGAATCGCCGATCGTGGGCGCGGGCATCGCCTATGCGCTCGCCCATCGCATCGCCAAGCAGGGCGGCGCCGCGATCATCATCGACTATGGCTATGAAGGCCCGGCGCTGGGCGACACGTTGCAGGCGGTGAAGGCGCACCAGTTCGCCGACCCCTTCGCCGATCCGGGCGAGGTGGATTTGACCACTCATGTCGACTTCACCGTGCTCGGCAATATGGCGCGTCAGGCGGGGCTTCGCGTCCATGGGGCCGTGGGGCAGGGCGCCTTCCTGCAACAACTGGGCATAGATGCCCGCGCCGCTCAGCTTGCGACGACCGCCCCGGCGCGCGCGGCGGAGGTGGAGGCTGCCCGCCACCGCCTGACCGACGAGGCGGAAATGGGGACATTGTTCAAGGCGATGGCCTGGACGCACCCGGATTGGGCCGACCCGGCTGGGTTCGAGAAATAGCTGTCCTATTCGTGCGTCTCAGGCGCACGAATGAAGGATGCAGCAGCCCTCAATCTTCCTGATGATAACGGCCCAGCTTGCGGATGAAGCCGATCAGGCCGGTCTGGCGGCTGCGCTTCATCCGTTCGGCGTGCAGGATGGTCCTGACCTGCTGGAAACAGGCCTCCGCATCGACATTGCACAGCACATAGTCATAGCCGTCCCAATGCGCGATCTCTCCGGCGGCACGCGCCATGCGGCCCTCGATCACCTCGTTGCTATCGGTCGCGCGCCCACGCAGGCGGCGTTCCAGCTCCTCCATCGACGGCGGCAGGATGAAGATGCGGACGACATCGCCACCGGCAATCTGGTGCAACTGCTGCGCACCCTGCCAATCGATGTCGAACAAGACGTCCTTGCCCGATTTCAGCATCGCTTCCACGGGCGCGCGTGGCGTGCCGTAGCGCTGGCCGAAGACATGCGCCCATTCCAGAAATTCATGGTCCGTCGTCATCCGGCGAAATTCTTCCAGATCGACGAAATGATAATCCTTGCCGTCGACTTCGCCCGGCCGCATCGGCCGCGTCGTCGCGGATACCGACATGGACAGGTCGGTTTCGGCCGCCAGCAGCTTGCGCGCGATGGTGGATTTGCCCGCGCCAGAGGGCGAGGACAGTACGAAAAGCACGCCGCGGCGCTTGAAGTCGGGAGTCTCGGTGGGGATGCTGTCGGCCATGGCCGCTAGTGCCTCCACCGACGCCTTTTTGCAAGAGGGCTATGCCCCGGCGCTATCCCTAGATCTTGCGCGCGCTTTCGATCGGAATGGGGGCTGCCGGCCCTGGTTCATGGCTCTTGTCGGGCAGCAGCTTGATCGCCTTCTTGCGCTCGGCCTCGCGCTTCGCCTCGTACAATTTGCCGGCCATATAGGCGCCGGTCACGAACAGCGCGCCGGCAGGATAGCGCATGATGATACGCTTGGCCCCGGCGCCGGCGATCAGGCCGAACACGCCCTTCTTGCCCGTCGCTGCGGCGACCCGCGCGGCGACCACAGTGGCCCCCACGCGCGCCGCCTTTCGCAGCAGCCCGGCCTTTTTCGGCGGGCGGATCGTCACCAGCGGTGCGGCTGGCCGAGTGGCGGGGGGCGGGGCTTTCCTCTTCATAGAGGATTAATGTACCGCAGCCCCGCCGGTTCCGCCATGTTGATCTGGATCAGACCATATTTTCCGGGCGTACGAGACGATCGAAGGTCGCCTCGTCCACCAAGCCAAGTTCCAGGCCGGCTTCCTTCAGCGTCTGCCCCTTCTTATGCGCATGCTTGGCGATGGCGGCGGCATTGTCATAGCCGATCTCCGGCGCGAGCGCGGTCACCAGCATCAGCGACCGGTCGACCAGTTCGGCGATCCGCGCTTCATTGGCGACCAGCCCATCGACGCAGCGTTCGGCGAAGCTCTCCATGCCGACGCTGAGCAGATGGATGGAGCGCAGCACATTGGCGCCGATCAACGGCATGAACACATTGAGTTCGAAATGGCCCTGCATGCCGCCGACCGTCACCGCCTGATGATTGCCGATCACCTGCGCGGCCACCATGGTCAGCGATTCGCACTGGGTCGGATTGACCTTGCCCGGCATGATCGAGCTGCCCGGTTCATTGGCCGGCAGGTCCAGCTCGCCCAGACCCGATCGCGGCCCAGACCCCAGGAAGCGGATGTCGTTGGCGATCTTGGTCAGCGACACCGCCAGCGTGTTGAGCGCGCCGGAGAAGAAGACCAGCCCATCCTTGGCCGCCAGCTGCTCGAACTTGTTGGGCGCGCTTTCGAAATCGGTGCCGGCGATATCGCTGATCGCCGCGACCATATCCTCGGCCCAGCCGTCCGGTGCGTTAAGGCCGGTGCCGACTGCCGTGCCGCCGATAGCCAGCTTGCGGATATTGCCATTGAGCGCACCTTCGACCCGCGCCCGGCCGCTGATCAGCTGTGCGGCATAGCCGGAAAATTCCTGCCCCAGCGTCAATGGCGTGGCGTCCTGCGTATGGGTGCGGCCGATCTTGACGATATGGCTCCAGCTTTCCGCCTTCGCGGTGAGTGCGCCGGTCAGCTTTTCCAGCGCCGGGATCAGCCGGTCGCGCGTGGCGATCACGGTCGCGACATGCAGCGCGGTGGGAAAGCTGTCGTTGGACGACTGGCTCATATTCACATGATCGTTGGGATGCACCGGGCTCTTGCCACCCCGCGTGCCGGCCAGTTGATCGTTGGCGAAGCCGGCGATCACTTCATTGACGTTCATGTTGGTCTGCGTGCCCGACCCGGTCTGCCAGATGACGAGCGGGAACTGGTCGTCCAGCTTGCCCGACACGATGGTCTGCGCCGCATCCTCGATCGCGGCGACGATTGTGCCGTCCAGCCCATGTTTGCCGTTCACCCGCGCCGCCGCCTGCTTCACGATCGCCTGCGCATGGACGATGCCGATCGGCATGCGTTCCGTTTCGCCGAAGGGGAAATTCTCGATGCTGCGCTGCGTCTGCGCGCCCCAATAGGCGTCGGCCGGCACGTCGATGGCGCCAATGCTGTCGGTCTCGGTACGGGTAGCGGACATTCAGAAGAACTCCCAGTTAAGAATCGGTCGCAAAACTCAATCCCATGTAAGGAGAAGCGATGGAAATCCAAGGCTTGATTGCACCGATTATCCTTCTGCCCGTGCATCCTCCCGCCCTTTGGCAGCGCGGATGCCGGTGCGGCCGCGCTCCGCCAACATGCGTTTGAGGTCGGTGGGATGGGGCGCCACCAGAAAGCCGAAGCTGACCGTGCCTTCCTTCGTTTCGACCGCATGGTGCAGCCGGTGCGCCTGAACGATCCGCTTCATGTAGCGAGAGCGGGCGACATAGCGATGGGCGACCCGTTGATGCACGATGATGTCGTGGAAACCCAGATAGATGGCGCCATAGGCGGCGACGCCGGCGCCCACTGCGATCGCCCAATCGCCCCACCCCCATTGCACGCCGCCCAGCAGCAGCAAGATGGAGGGCATGGCGAAGATCACGAAATAAAGGTCGTTCGCTTCGAAAAAGCCGGTCCGGGGCCGATGATGGCTGGCATGCAGGAACCAGCCGGGACCGTGCATCACCCAACGGTGCATGACATAGGCGAACCCCTCCATCACAGCGACCGTGGCAATAAAGAGCAGCAGGAGAATGATGGGCGACATGCGCGCCACTATAGGACGGCCGGGGCGGAGTGGCGACCCCGTAATAGTCCGGTGCGCAATACCCACGAGAAGCGTTCCCCGGCGCAGGCCGGGGTCCAGTTGAGAGCATGGGACTGGACCCCGGCCTGCGCCGGGGAACGCTGCATCAGAGTCCGCCTCACGGCATTTGGGTATAAGAGGCGCCGGCGTAAAAAAAAGCCGCGATCTCCTGTAAGATCGCGGCCTGAGCAACTGTTGCAGAATATGGGGATCAGAAGGACGCGGTCAGCGATCCCACTACGCCCGCCTTGCTGATATTATGACCGGCCGCCGTGTAGGAGGATTTGTCGGTGTCGACATAGGACACGCCGAAGGTCAGGTGATTCCAGGTATAGGTCGCGCCGATATTCCAGTCGGTATATTCGTCGCCGATGGTCAGGTAGCTGGGACCGAAGCTGTGACCCAGATGCGCCGACACACCGATCGGGGTGTTGGGGACCGAGGCCGACAGGTCGCCGCCGACATAGAGGCTGTCTTCCTTGCCATTGCCGACGCTCAGCGCCTTCGCCTTGGGCGCATAATTGACGGTTAGCTTGGCGGTGGCGGGGCCGAACGTGCCCTTGACCGATGCGTAAGGCTCGAAGAAATCGGTGTTCTGGCCGGCATTGCCCGGATAGTAATAATAGAGGACGCCGACGTCGATCGTGGCGGCGCCCACGGTGGTTGAATAGCCGCCGATCAGGTCGAGTTCCTGATCCGATCCGGCCGCGACATATTCGTCGATCGAGCTGCCCCAGAGCGAGGCATAGAAGCCCGAAGCGTGGCTGACGGTGATGCCGCCCTGAAGCGCGAATTTCTTGTTGGTCTGCGAAATGCCGCGGAAGCGATAGTCGGTCACGACGGCCGCATTGCCGGTGACGGTGATTTCGGGCGTAGGCTCGTCCTGGGCCATGGCCGGCATGGCGACGAGCGCGCTGACGAGAGCGAGCGCCGAAAAAATGGGGGCCGAGAGGCCGATGATGGACTTACGCATGGGATTCCCCTTGATGGTGGTCTGCGATCGTCCCGCCTGCGTCCAGGCGCCTGCCTCTATATTTCCCCCGCGCGGGATGGGCCGGCTGCCTCAACGCCTTTGGATGTGCCTCCCCGCGCTGCGGTGCACAAGAAATTATTGCTTAACGATGTCTTTTGCTTCTGTAATGTTGCTGGAGTGCAACAAAAGCAGGCTGGCCGGTCCGGCAATGTCTTGCCTGCCATGGACGGCATTCGTCCTACGGCCGTCGTACGGCCATAGGACGGAAGAAGCGGGGATGGGATGGGGCGGCCGGCCCCATCGCCTTAGGCTGTATCGCGGACAGCGCGGAAGCGGGCGAGGCCGGCATCAAGATCGGCGATCAGGTCGGCCGTGTCTTCCAGACCGATATGCAGGCGGACTGCCGGGCCTTCCGCTTCCCATCGGGTTGCGCTGCGATAGCGGGCGGGGTCGATAGGCAGGGCCAGGCTTTCGAAGCCGCCCCAGCTATAGCCGATGCCGAAATGGGCTAGGCCGTCGATCAGCGCGGCGCGCGCCGCTTCGTCGCCGCCCTTCAGGATGAAGCTGAACAGGCCGGTCGATCCGCTGAAATCCCGCTGCCAGAGCGCATGGCCGGGGCAGTCGGGGAGCGCGGGATGGAGGACGCGGGCGACATCGGGCTGATCCTGCAACCAATGAGCGATGGCGAGCGCGCTGTCCTGATGCTGTTTCAGGCGGACGCCCAGGGTCCGCAGGCCGCGCGAGGCGAGCCAGGCATCGTCGGGGCTGGTCATCTGGCCGAACAGATAGGCGGTCTGGCGGATCTTGCCGAACCATTCTGGAGTCGCGGTCGTGCTGCCCATCATCACATCGCTGTGGCCGACGATATATTTGGTGCAGGCCAGGATGGAGATATCCACCCCGTGGCTGAGCGCGGGGAAATAGAGCGGCGTCGCCCAAGTATTGTCAGCTAAGGTGACGACCTCGTTCGCCCTGGCCCATGCGGTGATGGCCGGGATGTCCTGCACCTCGAAGGTCAGGCTGCCCGGGCTTTCGAGGAAGATGGCGCGGATCGGGCCGGCAGCCAGATGGGTGTCCAGCGCGGCGACGTCCGTGGGGTCGTAATAGATGGTGTCCACGCCATAGGGGCGCAGCATCTGCTCGCAGAAATTGCGGGTCGGATCATAGGCGCTGTCGACCATCAGCAGCCGGTCGCCGGGCCTCAGCACCGCCATCAGCGCGCAGGCGATCGCCGCGACGCCCGAGGGGAAGAGCATCGTGCCTTCCGCACCCGGCTCCATTTCGGTGAGCGCATCGGCGAGGGACCAGGCGGTCGGCGTGCCCTTGCGCCCGTAAAAGAGACGCTCATGCGTGCTGCTGCCCGCCGCTTTGCGCAGATGGGCGACATCGTCATAAAGAATGGTGGAGGCGCGCCAGACCGGGGGGCTGACGATGCCGCCGGGTTGCCCCGGCATGCCGGTCCATTCTGTCTTGCGGCCGGCCTGCGCCAATTTGGTCAGCGGCTTGCGGTCGTCGGATCCGCTCATGCCGCGCCCGTCGCTTTCGGGGTGGCGGGGTCCAGGCCCCATTCCGACCAGCTTCCATCATAAAGGGCGACGTCGGTCTTCCCCAGCGATTCCAGCCCGGCGAGGATGATCGCGGCCGTCACGCCGCTGCCGCAGGTGGTGACGATCGGCTGGTCGAAATCGGTCCCGGCGTCCAGCAGCAGGCGGCGCAGTTCATCGCCCTGCTTCATGCTGTTGTCTGTGTTGAAGAAGGCCGAGGAGGGGATGTTGCGGCTGCCGGGAATATGGCCCGATGCCATACCGGGGCGGGGTTCCGCCTCCGCGCCGGTGAAGCGCCCGGCGCCCCGCGCGTCGAGCAGTTGCGCTGCGTTGCTGTCGAGATTGGCGAGAATGTCGGCCTTGTTGCGGACCCGCGCGCGGTCGAGCCGGGCAATGGCATTGCCGGGGGCGGTGGCGGGAACGCCATTGTCCGTCGGGCGGCCTTCCGCGATCCATTTGGGCAGGCCGCCATCGAGGATCGCGGCTGATGCACCCAGGCCATAGACGCGCATCATGAACCAACCGCGCGCGGCGCTGTGGGTCGGGCTGTTGTCATAGACGATGATGCGGCTGTCGGCGTTGACGCCCAGAGCCTGCATCCGCTCCGTCATCAGCGCGTCGGGGGGCAGCTGGCCGGGAACCGGATCCTCGGGATCGTTGAGCGTCGGCAGGTCCAGGAAGGCGGCGCCCGGGATATGGGCGGCCTCAAATTCGGTGCGCGCGTCACGCGGGGTGCCGGGCAGGAACAGGCTGGCGTCCAGGATGACGAGGTCGGTCGCGCCCAGTTGGTCGGAAAGCCAGTCGGTGGAAACGAAGATGGTCATGCGGCTCCTTTCGGCCTTGTCCTGCCCTGTCTTTGGAGAAGGCTGGGCGTTTCGACAAGAGCGGGCAGGCCGCTGATCCTTGAGTATTGCTTCAGGCCGGCGTGAGTTCGGCAGCGGCACGGGCGGCGGGACGGCGATATTGGCGCGGCCCCTGATCCAGGCGCAGCGGCGCGAGCCGGGCGGCCGGCGGTTCCTGTTCCTGCCCGACGATGAAGGCGCGGGCGGTGCGGCCCTGACCCACCGGATCGGCAGCCTCCGCGTCCCAGCGATAGGCCGCGTCGAACGCGGCGAGCGGGATGAGCAGACTGCGCTGGCCCATTTCGACCGGCACGATGTCGTCGGTCGCCAGGCGCAGTTCGCCACTCAGTTGGATCGTCTCGCCGGGCTGGATCGCGACGGCGCTGTGCAGCGGCAGGCCGTCCTGGCCAGTGAAGAAGCCTTGCAGCACCGCCTGCTGCTGCGCGCCGCCATTGCCGATCATGCCGCGGACCAGCACATCCTGCGCCGGGCGATCGCCGCGATTGTGCAGGATCAACGCATAGCTGATCGTCACGCCCATCAGCGAATAGCGGGCCTGACCCACGGCCATGTCCATGTCGAGCCACGGACGGTCGGTCGCGATTGCGCCAGCAGCAACGGAGGCTGCGGCGGGGACATGCAACGTGTCGGCGGATTCAGGTGTCGGCGGCATTGCCGGCGCAGGTGGCGGAGGGGCGGCTGGCTTAGACTGGGCGACGGGCGCGTCTGCCCGCGATGCGGCTGGTCGGCGACGACGCAGCAGGACAAGGCCCGCCAATACCACCAGCGCCGCGACCGCAGCGGCGATGATCCAGGGCAGGCTAATGCCTTCCTCTTCCGGCGTGGCGTCAGCGGCGGGTGCAGGTTCCGGGCCGGCGACCGCATTGGCGGCTGGGGTCGGTAGCGGCTGGGCCGGCTGCGCAGCAGGCGCGCTGTCGTTGGCGGCGGAAGCATCCGTTTCGACCGGGGCCGTTTCGGTCGGAGTCGGGGCTGCTGCCGACGTCGCAGGCGCAGGACGCGTCTGGGCGGGCGGCGGCGTTGGCGTGGTGCGCTCGGCCGGACGCGTGGCGCGCGGTTCGGCCGGGGTCGTGGTCTGCGTCGTGGCAGGCGCCGGGCGTGGACGGCTGGGCTGCGGCGTAGGCTGCACCGTGGCGGGCGGCGGCGTCACTGTCGGAACGACGACCGGCGGCGTGGCAGGCTGGGTGGCTCTGGGCGTTACCGGATCGCGATAGACGTTGAGCTCCGGTCCCTGCTGGCTGATATTGGGCGTCGGCGCGGACCCTGTCGGCGGCAACTGAAAACCACCGGCAGGCGCGTCGCTCTGCTGGGCGTGCACAGGCGCAGCCAGCATCAGCGGCGCGGCGAAAAGCAACGGACGAATATGAAACCCCATGGCCCAGCCAAGGCACAAGCATGGCTGAACCGCAAGTGAACAATGCGAAAGGCTGACATCAGCCGTGCGATGGCGTAGATGGCCGGTCATGACCGACCTTTCCACGACTCCGCTGCATCTGGGCCAGACCAGTGCGCTGCCCGCCAGCCCCGAACAGGCCGTGCTGGACTATGTCCCCAACCCGCGCCCCGGCAAGCCCTATCTGGTGCGCTTCACCGCGCCGGAATTCACCTCGCTTTGCCCGGTGACCGGCCAGCCCGACTTCGCCCATCTGGTGATCGACTATGCCCCGGCCGAGACGATCGTCGAATCAAAATCGTTGAAGCTGTTCCTGGGCAGCTTCCGCAATCACGCCGCCTTCCATGAGGATTGCACCGTGGGCATCGGCCTGCGCCTGTTCGACGAGATGAAGCCGATCTGGCTGCGCATCGGCGGCTATTGGTATCCGCGCGGCGGCATTCCGATCGACGTCTTCTGGCAATCCGATGTGCCGCCGGCCGGCCTGTGGCTGCCGGCGCAGGATGTGCCGGGCTATCGCGGGCGGGGGTAAGCAGGTTCGCCAAAACAAGCGTCGTCATGCCAGACTTGATCCGGCATCCCGCTTTCTTCGGACGTAACTGACAAAGCGGGATCCCGGCTCAAGGCCGGGATGACGACGTGATATTGGGCTGGCGATATCCGCGCCTCTGCCTGACGAACGGCCGACAGGGTTCGACCAACGACATAGGCTATCGGAGAGTTCACTTGACCCGTGCAGCCAAACGGCCGATCCGACGTTCATGTGGCGCGTGATATTATCTCATGTCGCTTTCAAGACGTGTCGGAGTCTGAAACCCTATGTCCTTCAAGAAAATCCTGCCGCTGCTGATCGCGACCGCCCCGGTCGCATTGGCGACGCCCGCGCTGGCCCAGCCGGCCGCGCCCGCAGGCCCCGCCGCCGGGATCACCACCCAGCTGCCGCGTGGTGCCGCGCCCAGCCATTATGCGATCGAAGTGACGCCCGATGCGGCGAACCTGAAGTTCAGCGGCAAGGTGACGATCGACGTCACCGTCGCGACCGCGCTGCCCGCGCTGGTGCTGAACGCCGCAGACCTCAGCGTCTCCACCGTCACGCTGACGCCGGTTAAGGGCAAGGCCATCACTGGCACGGCCAAGGTCGATGCCGATGCGCAGACCGTCAGCTTCGATTTCGGCAAGCCGGTCGCGCCGGGCAGCTACAAGCTGGACATCGTCTATGCCGGCATCATCAACCAGCAGGCCAACGGCCTGTTCGCGCTCGACTATACGGACAATGCCGGCGCGGCGAAGCGCGCGCTCTTCACCCAGTTCGAGGCGCCCGATGCCCGTCGCTTCGTGCCAAGCTTCGACGAGCCGAGCTACAAGGCGACCTTCGACCTCTCCGCCGTCGTCCCGGCGGACCAACTGGCGGTCGGCAACATGCCGGTCAAGGCGAGCAAGGATGTCGGCGGTGGCAAGAAGCTGGTGACGTTCGGCACCAGCCCGAAGATGTCCTCCTACCTGCTCTTCTTCGGCCTCGGCGAACTGGACCGTGCGACCAAGATGGCGGGCAATACCGAAGTCGGCGTCATCACCGGCAAGGGCAATACGGGCAAGGCGCAATTGGCGCTCGACGCGTCGGCGGCGATCCTGCCCTATTATAACGATTATTTCGGCGTGCCCTTCCCGCTGCCAAAGCTCGACAATGTCGCCGGGCCGGGCCAGAGCCAGTTTTTCAGCGCGATGGAAAATTGGGGCGCGATCTTCACGTTCGAACGCACCCTGCTGGTCGATCCGCGCTTCACGTCGGAAGAAACCAAGCGGACCATCTACGAAGTGGCCGCGCATGAAATGGCGCACCAGTGGTTCGGCGATCTCGTCACCATGGCCTGGTGGGACGATCTGTGGCTGAACGAAGGCTTCGCCAGCTGGATGGCGACCAAGGTCACGGACAAGCTGAACCCGGAATGGGAAACCCTGCTGTCGCGCGTCGACGGGCGCGAGCGGGCGATGAGCCTCGACGCACTTAAGACCACCCACCCGGTGGTGCAGAAAATCCATACGGTGGATGAGGTGAATCAGGCGTTCGACGCCATCACCTACCAGAAGGGCGAGGCCGTCATCACCATGCTGGAAGGCTATGCCGGCGAGGATGTGTGGAAGGCGGGCATCCAGTCCTATATGAAGGCCCATGCCTATGGGAACACCGTGACCGACGATCTGTGGAAAGCGGTCGAAGGTGCGGGCGCCAAGGGGCTGGTCGGCATCGCGCACGACTTCACCAGCAAGCCCGGCATTCCGCTGGTCAAGGTGGAGAGCGCCGTCTGTCAGGGCGGGAACACGCTGCTGACGCTGAGCCAGGGCGAATATAGCCGCGATGCCAAGGACAAGGCGCCGCAAAGCTGGAACGTGCCGGTGAAGGCGCAGACGACCGGCGGGGAGGCGCAGCGCCTGATCCTGACCGGTGGCAAAGGGCAGATCACGCTGCCGGGCTGCGGCGCCTATGTCATCAATGCGGGCCAGACGGGCTATTATCGCTCGCTCTATCCGGCGGCCAACGTAAAGGCGCTGGCCAAGGGCTTTGGCCAGTTGGCAAGCATCGACCAGACCGGCCTGCTGGCGGACAATTTCCAGCTGGCGCTGGGCGGATATCAGCCGATCGGGTTGGCGCTCGATCTGGTGGACGCGGTGCCGGCCAATGGCAGCCCCGCCGTGCTGGCCGAGGTGCCGTCCTACCTCAAGAGCAGCTACGACATGCTGGAAGGGGATGCCGCCGGACGGGCGAAGGTTGCGGCCTATACGTCCAAAAAGCTGAACCCGGCGCTGGCCGCGATCGGCTATGATGCCAAGGCCAGCGAAGGGCCGCAGGTGCCGGTGCTGCGCACCAGCCTGGTCGCGACGCTGGGCAGCATGGGCGACAAGGCGGTAGTGGCGGAAGCCAATAAGCGCTTCGCTGCATTGGCGAGCAACCCCGCTGCGCTGGACGGGCCGCTCCGCAATGTGTGGCTGGGCATCATCGCGGAAAATGCCGATCAAGCGACCTGGGACAAGCTGCGGGTGATGGCGAAGGGCGCCAAGAGCGACCTGGAGAAGAGCACCGTCTACGCGCTGCTCGGCAAGGCGAAGAATGAAAAGCTGAGCGCGCAGGCGCTCGACCTCGCTTTGACCGACGAGCCGGGCAAGACGACCAGCGCGGCGATCATCAGTCAGGTGGGCGCAGCGCATCCGATGCAGGCGGTCGACTATGTGCTGGCGCACAAGGCGCAATATGAGGCGTTGATCGACGTGTCTGCGCGCAGTCAGGCGCTGGCCCGTCTTGGCGGCGGATCGGCCGATCCCGCGATGGTGACGAAGCTGGACGCCTATGCGACCCAATATCTGACGCCGGACTCGCGCAAGGTGGTGGATCGCTCCATCGCCGCGATCAAGACGCGGATCGAGACGCGCAGCCGGTTGAAGGCGCCGACCGCCGCCTGGTTCGCCGGCAAGAAGTAAGAGCCAAGGGGCGGCGGCGCGATCTGCCGCCCTTTTTCTAGACGATAGGATGAAGATGCAAAGCGAACCGCGTGTCGGATGTGGGGCGGCTATCTTGCGCGACGGTAAATTGCTGCTGGTCCAGCGGCGGCGAGAGCCGGAAGCCGGACATTGGGGGCTGCCGGGCGGCAAGGTCGATCTGTTCGAAACCATGGCGGCAGCGGCCGAGCGCGAGATTTTCGAGGAACTGGGCCTGACGATCGTGGCGCGCGACTTATTGTGCCTGACGGACCAGATCGACACGGCGCGTGGCACCCATTGGGTGGCGCCAGTCTATCTGGTGGAGGATGCGCAGGGCGATGCCGTGGTCAAGGAACCGCAAGCGCTGGCCGCATGCGGCTGGTTTGCGCTGGACGACTTGCCCGCACCGCTTACCGCATCGACCAATGCGGCACTGACGGCACTGAACGCGCGCTGATCAGGCCAGGATGCGCCGGTCGCGGGCGGCGCGTTCCAGATCCTCGCGAAAATCGGGATGGGCGATGGCGATGAGAGCGCGGGCACGCTCGGCAAGGCTCTTGCCCTTCATGTCGGCCCAGCCATATTCCGTGACGACGATATGCGTGTCGGTGCGCGGCGTCGTCACCGGCCCGTCGAGCCAGGGGACGATGCGCGAAATCCTGCCCTTCGCCGCTGTGGAATGGCAGGCGATGATCGACCGGCCGCCCTTCGACGCATAGGCGCCGCGCACGAAATCCAGCTGGCCACCGGTGCCGCTATATTGGCGCCCGTTCATATATTCGGAGTTGCAGGCGCCGCTCAGGTCCATCTGGATCGTCGCATTGACCGACAGCACCCGGTCGTTCTGCGCGATGATATGGGGGGCGTTCACATGCTCGACCGGGTGGGCGGCGACCGCCACATTATCGTGGATGAAGTCGTAGAGCGACTGGTCGCCCATGGCGAAGGTGAAGACCGATTTACCCGGATGCAGCGCTTTGGCGCTGTTATCGACCACGCCCGCCCGGATCAGGCTGACGAGGCCGGGGGTGAGCAATTCGGTATGGATGCCGAGCCGCTTGTGCCCCATCAGCGCGGCGCAGACCGCGTCCGGCACCGCGCCGATCCCCATTTGCAGGCAGGCGCCATCCTCCACCATGTCCGCGATGATCGCGCCGATCGCATCGTCGGTCGCGTTGCGGGGCAGGGCGGGCACCTGACAGAGCGGAACATGGTTTTCGATGAGGGCCGCGACGTCCGACACATGGATCATGCAGTCGCCATGGACATAGGGCATGGCCGGGTTCACCTCCACGATCAGCCGTGCGCCGCTGCGCGCCACCGCCAGCGCATAATCGGCGTCGGTGCCCAGGCTGAAACAGCCATTGGCGTCCATATTGGAGACGGTGGTGATGAACGTGTCGGCGCCGACATGGTCGGTCAGCATGCGGGGGATCTGGTGGAACTGGACCGGCAGCACGTCGATGAGCAGCCCGTCGCCGTCCAGTCGCGCGCCGTCCGCGGCGCGTTCTATGCCGCCATGGAACAGGCTGACATGGCGGATGCGGCCGGCCAGGTCCGGGGACAGGATTGGCGCGGCCGAGGTGGCGGGCGGGAGCATGGTGTAGATGCTGGCGTCATGCAGACCGCCTGCGCGGACCCGATCGGCGATCGCGGCCACAAGGGCGGGTGGGAAACTGACGGCCAGGCCGGTTGCAATCTTCGCGCCGTCAGGGATCAGGGCGACGGCCTGATCCGCGGTCATCCGCTTTGCGTCATAGGTCGCCTTGATGGTCATGCCCTCTCCATGGCTCTTTCCAGCCTTGTCGCGCGGCGACGCGGAGAGGGCAATCCACCATTAGTGGGACATTATTGCGGCAGGCCCAGCGCCTTCACGATATCCTCCCAGGCGACCAGCTTGAAATTCTGCGCCGCCGCCGCGTTATGGCCGTCCTGCGCGATGAACAGCCCGCCGGGATAGGCCGGGCCGAAATCGCCGAGCATCAATTCGATACCGTCGGTTTCTTCCGATCCGCCGATGGCCCCATCGACCACGCGGAAGCGGCCGACATAGCTATCGTCGCTGATCCGGTAGACGACATAGGCATTGTCGCCCTGGCTGGAGACGAGGACATAGCCGTCCTTCTCGCCCATCGGGGCGATGGCGACGCCTTCGGCATCCATGACGATATTCTTGCCGTCGGCTGCCGCGATCTTCGTGGGCGTGGTGGCACCGGTCGCACGGGCATCGAAACGCCACAGGCCGACATCTTCTTCCGCCACATAGAGGATGCCTGTGCGGTCATCCACGGCGCAGCCTTCCGACTGGGTGCCGAGTTTCATCGTGCGGACGATCTTGCCGGTGGGCGTTGCGCCCGATGCGTCGAGCGCGACCTGATTGACCGTCCCATCCTTCAGTACGATGAAGGCGTAAGTCGCTTCGGGGGCGTTGTACATGCAGATGCCATAGGCTTCGCCCTTGCCGGCATCGACCTTGCCCAGGGCGCTGATCTTGGCGGTGGCGGGGTCGAGGCGGAACAGCGCCAGCTTGGCGTTCAGCACGTCATTGCGGTCGCTGGCAACGACGAGGATGCCGTTGCTGCCGTTGATGCTGACCCCGTCGCGCAGATCGACATTATTGACCCGGCCCGCGTCCAGAAAGTCGCGGGTCTTGCCGTCCAGGCCGTAGACATAGAGGCCGGCCTTCTTGTCAGTGCCCACGATCAGGCTCTGTGCGGGATTGGCCGCGTTGCGCCAGATCGCCGGATCGTCCGCCGCGTCGGCATTGGGCGTGCCGACCGGCGTGGTTTCACCGCGCGCAGTGACGGTCACCGCTGGCGTCGCATTGGCGATGCGCTGAGCCAATGGCGGTTCGGCAGGCACGGTCGCACATCCGGCCAATATCATGGCGGCGCCCAGGCCGGCGATTGTCGAGAATTTCATCATCATCATGTCCCCCTGACTCTGATGCGCGCCTTGGACGCGGCCGGTGACAAATATGTGACGAAAAATCCCGCGCAATCACAAGGCATAGTAATAAAATTGTCACTCGATCTTCATCGTTCTGACCTTTGCGCCCTCTAGGTGGCCCTCGATCGCCTTTCGAGCGAACCACAGGGGGAAATCATGCAGATTATTTCAGCCCGGCGTCCCGCCGGCATAAAGCTTGTTCGTCTTGCGCTGACGTGCGGCATCGCGTTCGGCGCAATGGCGTCGGTCGAAGCGCTGGCACAGCAGCCGTTGGGCGAAGAGGAAAGCGAATCCATCGTCGTGACCGGCAGCCGCCCGATCGCCGAATCGGAAGCCGCCGCGCTGGATATTCAGAAGAACAGCGATTCGCTGGTCGCCGTCGCAGCGTCCGATTCCGTCGGTCGCCTGCCCGACCAGAATATCGCCCAGGCCGCCAGCCGCCTGCCGGGCATCAGCGTCGAGCGCGACCAGGGCCAGGCGCGTTACATCAACCTGCGCGGCGCGCCCAAGAGCTGGACCACCCTGTCGTTCGACGGCATCAACGTGGTCAGCCCGGAAGGCCGCGACGCCCGGTTCGATTCCATTCCGTCGGCCATCGCCGGCAAGATCATCGTGTCGAAGGCGGTGACGCCCGACATGCCGGGTGAAACCGTGGCCGGCAACGTCAATGTCGTGACCCGTTCGGCCTTCGATTACAGCGGCTTCCATCTGGCGGGCAAGGGTGGCCTGGGCTTTGCCGAGTTGGGCGACCGCAAGGAATATGAAGGTTCGGCGGTGATTTCGAACCGCTTCGACACCGGCATCGGCGAATTTGGCGTGCTGCTGGCCGGCAGCTATTACGAACGCAACATGATCACGGACAATTTCGAAATTGATCGTGAACAGGTCGCCCGTGATGCCCGCCCCGGCAACGCCACCCGTTTCTGGGCGCATGAAGTCGAAAACAAACTGTACCGCCTGACCCGCAAGAACTGGTCGGTGTCCGGCCGGCTCGACTGGAAGCCCGACGAGCAGAACATGATTTCGCTGCGGTCGGTCTACACCATCTTCACCGACGACGAAGCGCGCGACAATTATCGTTTCGATCTGGACGATCGCGAATCCGACCTGTCGAACAGCAGCGCCGCCTGCACCACCAACACGGTCAATACCACGTCCAACTATGCCGACATCTGTTCGGGCAACACGCCCGAAAAGGGCACGGTCTATGGCGTGGACATCCGCCAGCGTTCGACGCTGCGCGCGTTCCGCCAGTCGATCTTCACCAACACATTGGCCGGCGATCATGAATTCGGTGACGGCGCATGGAAATTGTCGTGGGTGGGCAACTACACCGAATCGAAGGATGACCGTTCGGTTACCGGCGAAGCGACCTGGGACAGCCCCAGCACGCGTACGCTGCGCCCGACCGTCAGCTACGACTTCACCAACCCCAACCAGTCGCTTATCATACTCAACCGCACGCTTCAGCAGAGCAACCCGACCCGCTATCTGGCCGGGGCCGCGGTGACGTCGGCTGACGATTTCACCAAGCCGTTGTCGTCCTTCACCGTGCTGGACGCGGTCGATACGACCAAGGCCTATACCGGCCGCGTCGTGTTGTCGCGGGAACTGGAACATGCCACGCTCAAGGCGGGCGTGCAGTATGACCGTCGCAACAAGATCGCCAATGAAAACAACATCGTCCTGAACACGGCCGCGCAATTTGCGGCAGTGGGCCTGCCGACCAACTATGCCGATTTTTCGCAGAACACGCCGTTCATGGGTGAACTGCCGATGGGCTACACCTTCCACTATTTCGACCGCGACAAGATGCGGGCCGCATCGACAAAGGCGCAGGACCTCTATGCCTTCGTCCCGGTGAGCGGCAACAACTACAATGTCCGTGAAGAAGTGTTCGCCGGCTTCCTGATGGGCACGTTCCGGTACGACTGGGGTTCGGTCGTGGGCGGCGTGCGCGTCGAGCATATCAAGAATGAAGGCCGCGCCATCGCCACCATCGGCGGGGTCAACGGGCTTCAGGTTGCGCAGGCCAGCCAGACGCTGGCTTTCCCCAGCATGCACATCAACTATAATGTCGATGATACCAAGAAGCTGCGCTTGTCGTTCAACAGCGGCGCGGCGCGGGCCGACTATGATCAGCTTCGCCCCAATGTCGTCATCAACGACACGAACGAAGCCATTTCCGGCGGCAACCCGGCGATCCGTCCTGAGCGCGCCTATGGCGTGGACGCCTATTTCGAATGGTATATGCGTCCGCAGGGCTATCTGATGATCGGCACCTTCTACAAGAAGATCGAGGACGTGCTGTACACCTCCGCGCGCCGGTTCAACTCGGGCGCGCTCAACAGCAATGGCATTGATCGGTCGAACTATATCTTCAGCGGTCTGGTCAATGGCGGTTCGGGTCGGATCTACGGCCTGGAAGCGGCGGCGCAGTTGCAGCTGGAGCCATGGACCGAAAATCTGGGCCTGCCCGACTTCCTGGGTGGCTTCGGTGTTTCGGCCAATATCACGCTGAACAACAGCAAGGTCGATATCGCCGGTCGCAAGATGCGTCTGCCCGGCACGTCAGATTTCGTCTACAATCTCGGCGGCTATTACGAAAAATATGGCCTGTCGCTGCGTCTGCAATATCAGAACCGCAGCAAGTGGCTGGATACGGTCGGCGCTACCGGCGATGGCGGCGACACCTATTGGGCCTCGGATGACGAACTCGATTTCTCGGCCCGCTATGCGATCACCAAGAATTTCGAGATTTATTTCGACGCGTCGAACCTGCTGAACAATCCGGGCCACCGCTTCGCAGACCCGGCCAGCCTGCTGACTGCATCCGGCACGCCGACCAAGAGCATCACCAGCCAAACGATGGAATGGGAACGCTTTGGTCGCCGCTATACCGGGGGCTTCCGCTTCAATTTCTGATCCGGCGTCCTCGCCAAAAGAAAAGGGCCGCGCATTGCGCGGCCCTTTTTCGTTGCGGCCTGTCCTTCAGGCAGGGTGGTTGAGATAAGCCGCCACGGCAGCCACGTCGTCGCCGACGGCGTCGACCGCTTCGGTCAACTCCTCGACCGACAGGTCGAAGCGAGTTGTCCAGTATCGTATGGCCTGCGGGTCATTCAGCACGACCCGGCCCACATCCTGCGGCGCATCACCCATGGATGACCGCACCGGCCCGCCATGGGCTTGAGCCGCGAGGGGGATTTGGTCCCCCCGCTTTTCATCTTCTCTCTCAGGTGCATGGCCGTGCCCGCCGGTCGAAGTCGTGCCGGAGCGCAGCTCTGTGCGTTGCCCGCACGAAGGTGTCTGGTTTTCCTCAGGCATGCGATAGTCCCGTTCCTGATGAACAGGCCTAACGCGCCGCCGGTAGAACCTATCCCTGCCCTTTAGGTCAGGGGATCGGACGACCAGCGCTTCAGCCGGGCATAGAGGCCGGCGATCACGCCGGCGAAGACCAGGATGGCGAGCGGTACCGACCAGTGATTTTCGGCCACCAGCGCCAGCGGCGCATCGCTGTCGGTGCTGGCGACGATGCCGGCGAAGGCGACGCCGAACAGGCTTTCGCCCACGATGAAGCCGGTCGCCATCAGCACGCCCATGCGCTCGGCAAATTCCGGGTTCGCCTGACGCAGGGCCCAGCGATTATAGACATGGCCGACCAGTGCGCCGACCGGGATCAGCAGGGTCAGCGCCATCGGCAGATAGATGCCCATGCCGACCGCGAGTGGGGGCAGGCGCAGCTTGCCGGACTTGCCCAGCAGTTCGTCGATCGCAATCACCACCACGCCGATGCCGGCGCCGATGCCGATCAGCTTCCAGTCGAGGTCGCCGCCCAGCACACCCTTGGCCAGAGCGGAGATCAGGGCGGCCTGCGGCGCGGGCAGGGCGTTGGGGCCGGCACCCGGTGCGCCGGCAAAACCGAAGGCGCTGTTGAGCAGGTCCAGCACCGGCGGGATCACCAGCGCGCCGAACAACACGCCAAGGATCAGGGCGATCTGCTGCTTCCAGGGGGTCGCGCCGACCAACTGGCCGGTCTTGAGATCCTGCAAATTGTCGTTCGAGATGGTGGCGATGCCGAAGATGATGGCGGTGGTGAACAGCGCATAGGCGATCAGCGCCTGCGTCTGCGACGGATCGCTGTTACCCGATCCGTAGATCGCCGCCAGCAGCAGCGACGCGCCCAGCACGGCAAGGATGCCGACGCCCGAAATCGGGCTGTTCGACGCGCCGATCAGGCCCGCCATATAGCCGCAGACCGAGGCGATGACGATGCCGGCGACCAACACATAGGCCAGCGTGAGGCCGATCACCGGCACCGGATTGGCGGCGATCGGGCCACCCTGCGCAAAGACCCAGAGCAGGATGCCGATGGGCAGCAGCGCGGCGACGATGGTGCCGCCGACGATACCGATCGGCAGGTCGCGTTCGGTAATGTCGAGGCTGGCGGCATTGCCGGACTTGCGCGCGGCATTGGCGACCAAAGCGGAACGGATGCCGCTGACGATGGGGCCAAGGATCTTGAGCAGCGTCCAGATCGCCGCGATGCCGATTGTGCCGGCGCCGATGAAGCGGGCCTTCATGCGGAAAGCGGTGCCGACGATGTCGGACAGCTCAGCACCGGTTGGCAGCGGCGACGTGAGATAGGGGACGAGGCCGACCCAACTGATCAGCAGGCCGATGAACATGGCGACGCCCACCGACAGGCCGACCAGATGGCCGACGCCGATCAGCGCCATGGAGAAGCTGGTGGAGACGGAGGTCGCACCCGCGCCGAACTTAAAGAAAGTGGCGGCCTCTTCGGCCAGGATGCGGGTCTTGGCGATGATCGAGAAGCTGGCGGCGGACACCGCGCTGGCGACGATGGCGGCGAGGCCCCGCTTATTTTCCTCGAGCCCCTCGCGCGAACCGGCACCGACCTTCAACACTTCGGCAGCGGCAACGCCTTCGGGATAGGGGAGGTCGGACCCGGTGACGAGCGCCCGGCGCAGCGGCACCGAATACATCACGCCCAATATGCCGCCCAGCGCGATGGTGCAGGCGGAGAGCCAATAAGGGAAACCCTGCCACCAGCCGATGATGACCAGGCCCGGCAGCACGAAAATGATGGCCGACAGCGTGCCGGCGGCGGACGCGATCGTCTGGACGATGTTGTTTTCCAGGATCGTGCCGGTCGCAAACAGACGCAGCACCGCCATGGAGATGACCGCGGCCGGGATCGACGTCGCGAAGGTCAGGCCGATTTTCAGCCCCAGATAGACGTTGGCCGCCGTGAAGACGAGGGTGATGAGCGCGCCGAGTATGACCCCGCGCAGCGTCAGTTCGGCCATGGCGTGGGTTTGCGCGCCCTGGCCCTTTACGTCCGTCATCACCTTATTTCCCTTGGCTTGGCAGCTTGATCAATCGGCTGGTAATAATCTTGCTTGGGCGTGGATCAATCGGAAAGTGGAATCAGGAGGCGTTTCGGGCCGTCGCGACAGGTGGCAAATGATCCAGCCAATTGTCGACCAGGCCGGTCCAGCGCTGATAGCCGCGCGCGTTCATATGCAGTCCGTCCGGTCTGAAGAGCGAGGCGTCGGGCAGGCCGTCGCGGGCCAGCAACACCGTGCCGACGTCCAGATAGTCGAACCCCTCCGCCTTGGCCCGTGCGGCAACGGCGGCGTTGACCTGCGCCATCTTGGGCCGCAACGTCCAGCGGATCGGGCTGGGCTTCAGCGACAGCCAGGCAATGGAAGCACGCGGATAGTCGGCCCGCAATTTCTTGAGCAGCGTCAATATGTCGCGCGATACGGCTTCGGGCGATGTGCCGGCGGCCAGATCATTCTCACCGACATAGACCACCACCGACCGGGGCGGCACGGGGGGCAGCAGCCGTTTGTAATAATGCAGCACATGGGCCGTGGTCGCGCCGCCAAAGCCGCGATTGACCGTACCGATATCGTGGAAGCTGCCGGCTATGTCCCACAGGCGGATGCTGGAACTGCCCAGAAACAGCGTGGCGTCACGCACCGGTAGTCCGGCGCTGTTCGCCCTGGCGAAAGCGTCTATCTCCCTAGAAAAGGGGAAGGCCGGATCGGCATTGGGCGCAAGCGAAGCGGCCGGACCGGGCGGCGGGGCGGCGACGGCGCTCGCCGATGCCGCGCAGGCGATCAGCAGCGCAGACAGCGCCTTCCGCCCGTCAAGCGCGGTCGCCTTAATGGCGGTGGAGCGGGCGCAGATTATATTTGCCGTCCGCATAGCTGCCGAACATGCCGGTGATGGCGGGGTGATCGACCGGTTCGTCGCTGTCGTCCGCCGCCAGATTCTGTTGGCTGACATAGGCGACATAGCTGGATTCACCATTTTCGGCGAGCAGGTGATAGAAGGGCTGCTGCTTGTCGGGCCGGGCCTGTTCGGGGATCGCCTCATACCATTCCTCGCTATTGGCGAAGACCGGATCGATATCGAACACGACCCCGCGAAAGCCGAACATGCGGTGTTTGACCACATCGCCGATGCTGAAACGGGCATGGACGATCGGCGGAGCGGTGATGCCGGTGCCGAAAATCTGAATCGTGTCTCTCATATGACCAATTTAGGAGGCTATTGCGCGGACACAAGAAAAATACCCGAAAGAGCGCTTGGCAAGTGCGAATTCATTCGCTAATGGCCGCCCCTCGACCGGGAATGCGGCGCCTTGAACGGCCTGTTGAACCTTCTGCGGAGAGGTGGCAGAGTGGTCGAATGTACCGCACTCGAAATGCGGCGTGCCCTAGCGGGTACCGTGGGTTCGAATCCCACCCTCTCCGCCATTTGACCCTCCGCAGGGGTCTCCAGAAGTCCACTGATATCGACTTTTTCTCCCTGATTACTGACGCTTGGCTCACCAGCTCGGCCGCAGTCGTCCACAGCCCTCCGCAGGCGTTTTGCGGTGATTGTGGTACTGATTCGTGGTCTCGGCGGTCGAAAAACGTGGTACTTTTTGGAGACGACGACCGATGCTCAGTGACGCCAAAGTCCGGGCGGCCAAGCCCCGCCCCAAATCCTACAAACTGACCGACACCAATCGCCTGTTCCTGCTCGTGACGCCGAGCGGGGGAAAGCTGTGGCGGTGGAATTACAGCTACGACGGCAAGCAGAAAACGATGGCCTTCGGCGCCTGGCCCCAGGTGGGATTGGCGGATGCCCGAGCGAAGCGGGATGAGGCCAGCGGACATCTGATGGAAGGCGACGATCCCACGATCCTGAGGAAACTCAAGGTTGTGGCCAAGCTCGAGGCCGGCAGGCAGACCTTCGAACGGGTCGCGCGGGCGTGGCATGAGAATGCCAGATCGCAATGGGCTATCGTACATGCCGCCGATATTATTCGCAGCCTGGAAAGGGATGTGTTTCCGGCCATCGGTGACATGCCGATCGCCCAGCTGACGCCCCCGCTCGTTCTGAGCGTCTTGCGGGAGATCGAGGCGCGCGGCGCGATCGAGACGGCAAAGCGCGTCCGGCAGCGCATTTCAGCTGTCTTCATCTATGGTATCGCAGAGGGTATCGCGACGAGCGATCCTGCCGAGAAGCTGGGCGCGGTCCTCAAGCCCCTGCGAAAAGGGCGTCAGCCTGCAATCACCGATCTCGTTCCCCTTCGCCGGATGATCCGCACGGCTGAGGAAGACTATGCGCGCCCCGTCACGCGTCTCGCCCTTCGTCTGCTCGCGCTGACCGCGGTGCGACCCAGTGAACTTCGCGGCGCGCAGTGGGATGAGTTCGAGGATCTGAACGGCTCGGAGCCTTTGTGGCGCATTCCGGCCTGGAGGATGAAGGGCGACGCCGATCGGAAGGATGAGCTCCACGGCGATCATCTTGTTCCGATCACGCCACAGGCATTGGCGGTATTGAGGGCAGTGTGGCCGCTTACGGGTGAAGGACCGTTGGTTTTCCCCAGCAACCGCCACGCCCATCGCCCCATGAGCGAAAATGCCATCGGCTATCTTCTCAATCGGGCTGGTTACCACGGCCACCATGTCCCTCATGGGTTCCGCGCTGCCTTCTCTACGATCATGAATGAGTGGGCCGAGCGCGAAGGCAAGGAACATGATCGCAAAGTGATCGACCTCATGCTTGCCCATGTCCCTACGGGCAAGGTTGAAGGGGCGTATAATCGCGCAGCCTACATGCCCCGTCGCAGGGAACTTGCCATGGCCTGGGCTAACATGTTGAGTGACGGCTTGTCCGCACCATCAGTCCTGCTAGATCTGCCCGCCAAGGCAATGGGTCCGCAATCACGTCGACGGGTGCCACCACCTGTCGATATCGAGTTTCGCTTTCCCACCCGAAGGCGCAGCTCCGCTAAGGTCGTTGCTCGCTAGAGTAACGGCAGGTGCAGAATCATTCATGACAGGAGGGGGCTGTCGGCCCCCTCCATTGTGCTCGCCACATTATGGAATGGCCGCTTGGATAGATGTCCTCGCCCAGGTAACACGTGCCACTGGCAAAGCGTCCTGCCATCAGACATCACGCCGATCCGGTAATGTGCTGAGCAGTGCGCTGGCCGAGACGATGTGGATATCATCGCCCGCCAGGCGACGAGTTTCGGCCTTCTTGAATTCGGCGTCATAACGCACATAGCCAAATGGCTCGTCCGCTGCGACCACCAGCATAGTCGTTGTTGCGCCGACTGATGCCATGATCCGACCACCATTGGCGGCAATTTGTTGGGCCAGGCGGCCGTTGCGAGGCTCGCCAAGAATGGCAACGCGCTGACCTTTCAGTATGCCGTCAGGAGCGGGCGTGGGCGGTGCCGCTGCGCGTTTTCTTGGCTGAGGTGCCAGCCAGTCTGATAGTTGCAAACCGGTATGATCGATCGCTTTCACGACGATCATGCCTGCCGCGCGGGCGTCGCTAAGCGCATCATGATGCTTGAGCGGGATATCCAGATGTTTCGCCACGATATTGAGCCGATGGCTGGGCAGCTCGGGCCAGGCGCGCTTGGCAACTCGGACGCTATCCAGCCATGTGGTCTCGAGCATCGCGCGATCATTTATACGGCATGCTGCTGCGAGGGCGCCCTTGTCAAAATAGGAATGGGCCACGGTCGTGCGGCCATTCAGACGGGCTTGAAGGATGCCGTGAACGTCAGCGAAACAGGGTTGGGCTAGCACGTGGCTGGCAGCAATCCCGTGGATCCGCGTATTGAAGCTGCTGAAATGATCCTGCGGATCGACAAGGGTCTCATACTCAAACGCGACAGCGCCATTGCGAAAGCCGACAATGCCGATCTGGCAGATGCTGCTGACACGCGAGCACGCCGTCTCGACATCGATGACCACGAAGTCTGGTTCTTCGGTATCGCCACTTCGCGCATTTGCCGCGGCGTTGGCAGAGAGGTTGGCGCGAAGGGGCTGGAACATATCAGGATCATAGGCAGCGCTTAAAGCGTTGCACAAGGCCCTTGGCGCGGACAATCTTCGATGGGCATTGGGTTTTGTGAGCCATGCCGACATCGAGGATGATCTGCTGTCCAACACCACACTAACGCTTTGGGAGGCGAGAAGCAGGTCGGTGGCAGCAAGATCAGCGGGTTCGTCCCTGCAGAATGATCAAACGGGTTTCGGATCGCCGGAGAAATCGCACGGCATATGGCACGAAACATGGAATCCGATAAAGCCCCGCATACATCAGGCACATGAATATCGGTTCATACTTCCGCCTTGAAGGTATGCTGATTGCGGGCGCGACGAGCCTGTACGTGCAGGCTCGCGATGGCGCTTTCTGGGAGATCGGAAAGCTGAAGGATGTCGGGCATCTGCTACAAAGCAATGTTGTCGTCGAGGGCATTCGCACAGGCGCTCAAAGCGTGGCAGTAAATTGGATCGAGGCCATGAGGCCGATCCAGCATGCGATGAGTAGCATCGGCATGTAGCGTCAGGAATTCGCGCTTTGAGGTGCTCCTAGCCGGTTGGGTTGGGTCGCGAGCGGCCAAGGGAACAATGCGACTGTGTCGAAGTCGATTGCATCGAAGGAGCGGGGCAAGAAGACAGCTGTAAAAGCAGGGACCGCGTAAACAACAAAGGCCCGCCCGGCAAAGCCGAGCGGGCCAGTCAAAAGGCTTGAAGCCTTCGGGTCGCGCTATCCTGCTATCTTCATGCAATCGATTCGCATTGTATGAATCGGACATAAAGGAGCATAGTTCCGTTACGGAAAGCGTGAAAACAAACTGCCGAGATTGGCAGCTCCATCAAGCGACACAAGTCTGACCGGTGGTGTCGATATGGAGCGCAATCTTCAGTCGGGCATCATTGCCGAGCGCACCGTGATTGAAGGGAAGGCTAGATACGCCCGGCCGGGCTAGTCGCCCCTATGACGTCACCGCGCGAGCGCCTTGCCTCACCCCATACCGGCCGCAGATTGTCGCTCCAAAGCTTGTTGGTCTGCGGCCACGTACACCTGTTAAGCCTCACCGGTAGTCGGCATAACATTTCTGCTGACGATAGCTTCCAGCTCAGAGCAGGTTATTGAAGTTCTCCATCGATGATTTCGGGAATAAGCGGCACAAGTTCGCGCGCCAGAAAACCCACTTCGCCAATGACCTTCGTCAAGGTTCTTCCTGCTCTTCCATGGACCCAGGCACCCCAGGCAGCAGCACGAAGTGCGGGTGCACCCCGCGCTGCCAAGCCCCCGATGAGGCCAGCCAGGACGTCGCCCGAGCCGCCCGTGCCGAGCCCGACACAGCCATCGCTATAGACAAGACTTTCTCCGTCGGGCGACGCCACATAGCTTTTATCCCCTTTCAGGAGAATGACTGCGCTCCATCGCGATGCCATTTCGATGGCTACCGCCAAGGGCCTCGCCTTAATTTCCTCGACTGAAAGGCCGCTAAGAGCAGCCATCTCCCCATAATGGGGCGTAAAAATCACATTCTCTTTTACTCGCCACCGTGATGGGTCGAAGTCACGCAGTGAAACCAGAGCCGCGGCGTCGAGAATGAGACTGCCAGGAAAATCGAGGCTATCGAGGAGATTGGCGACAAATGTCCGCGCTCCCTTGCCCGAGCTCATGCCTGGTCCCAGGACAAGCGTGTCGCAGGACGTGATTCGAGCCTTCAATATTTCCGCTGCTGCAGGAGCGATTTCTCCCTCTTCGTCGGCGGGCAGCGCGATCATGGCGGCCTCCGGGACGAGCACGCCCAGTGACAAGGCCGAAGATCGCACGGTCGCCATCTGCAGCTTTCCGGCGCCTGCGCGTAGCGCGGCTTCGCCGGTGAGGCGAAGCGCACCGGGCACGAATTCGGCACCTCCAACCACCAGGACGCGGCCGCGACTGTTCTTGTCGGCGCCTTGCGCGATCGCCGGGAGCGGATGTCGCTTCAGCCACGCCTCGTCGAGCTGTTGGCAACTCATCCGCGTGCACCAGCTATGACATCGGGCGCACGGGTCACGGGCATGTCTTCCTGCTCGACCGGAGCCGTCACATTATATCGACCAAGCAATAGCCCTCCATCCTTGCCCTTCTCCGCATCGAATGCATATTCGGTGATAGCGCAGTTGGCGACATCGCCTTCACGGTCGACTTCCAATATCTCGGCCTCGGTCATGCCTTCGATGATGTACCGCAAGCACAACACCACCACCTGATGGGTGAAGATCATCACATGCCGGTCCGCATGATGAAGCGCGATCGTATCCATGACGGAGCGCAGTCGCAGAATGACATCGCACCAGCTTTCGCCCCCTGGAGGGCGATGATAGAATTTGCCTAGCAGCCTGCGAAATTCTGCTTGCTGCGGTTCGATGCTGCTTATCCCCATGGATGTCAGCCCATCAAGGATGCCGAATTCCTTTTCCCGCAGCCTCTCGTCAAAGCAGATGGGCACATTGTCTGCGCAACCTCCGGCCTGACGGAATAGATCTGCGGTCTCGCAGGCGCGCCGATAGGGAGATGCAAGGAGAACATCCGGACGCTCATGCGGTGCCTCGCCGGCATACCAGCGTCCCAGCGCTCCAGCCTGGTCGCGGCCCAGGTCGCTCAGGGGCACGTCAGCATCTCGCTCTGACAAATCTATGCGATCGACATTGGCCTGCATGGCTACATCCCGCGCGACGTTGCCTGCGCTCTGGCCATGCCGAACGACCGTCAGTTTCCTTGGCCAATGCATCTGCTTCACCGCTTTTCTCCTTTTTGGAGAAATGGATGGGCTGGCCAAATGATCCCCTTTGCGTGCGCGGGCGTGCAGCCCGATCAAGGATATTTCTCTGCTCCGTTGAGTTCACCGGAATGAGAGGAACATATTAGCCGGGAATCACGCATGCGCGATGATGTCGAAGCGCTGACGCTCATGGCGGAGGAAATTTCGCTGCTCCGCGACCTATCCACACAGGATAAAAGCGATCCGAGCTGGATCCTGGTCCGAGCCTGCGCTGATCATATGTGTGAGATCATGGATCATTTTGCCGGAACCCAATGGCATTTGAGTGGCGAAATGCCATGGTGGCGCGCATTCCAGAAAAAGCCCTGACCTTGTCCTGATCTGGAGCCGCGGAGCAGGGAAGCCTGGTTTGTAAGGTCAGGGATATAATGTCCGCGCATGGGGTTGTTGCAAGACTGCGCTCGGCAGCCGCTCCAAGATCCGTGAGGCCCAATGGCTCGCTCGCATCAGACCCATTTTGTGAAGATCCATCCCACCCAATCCATTGCCCTGAACAATGAACATGACAAGGCCTCACGGAGCGAGCTTGCCCGCAGGATTGCCCGGCTCGGCGAGGCAAGATTTGTCGATCATGACATGTCAGGTGACCAACAGCTTTCAAGCGGCCAGCCGGACACACTCTTCATTCCGACCGGCACGATCGATCTCTCGGCGGCAAGAAAACTGGGCATCCAGACTGAGAGCCAGATCTACGGTGGCGTCGTGCCGTTTCCCTTTGTCGGGAGCAAGGTCATCACGCATCCGGCCTACGGGTACGACCCTGCAATCCCGGCCGGATGGCGCGCTGAACTGGGCTCGGCTCTTGCTCCTCACGTTCTTGCGGGCTGGTCGGCCTTCACTCTCGATGCGGTCCGCGCTGCCGCTCTTGATATGCTCGAGCATACGGCGATCCGCCTGAAGGAGGTCGAGGCCACTGCCGGACTAGGCCAGTTCGTCGCGACGTCGGTCAAGGAACTGGACGAAGCGATGGCCCAGCTCGACGAGGCTGCCATATCGAGGCATGGCGTGGTGATCGAGGAGAATCTCGATGACGTTGTCACCTACAGCGTCGGTACGATGCGCCTTTTTGGCGAGGTGATTTCCTATTGGGGCACGCAGCGGCTCACCACCAACAACAGTGGCGCGACTGTCTATGGCGGTTCCACCCTTCATGTCGTCAAGGGCGGTCTGGAGCGGCTTGCGAACCTGGGTCTGGCTGACGAACTGCAGCAGGGGATCGATAAAGCGATCGGCTATGACGCTATCGTCTCACGATTCTATCCGGATTTGCTGGCGTCTCGCCGCAATTACGATGTCGCCGCCGGCGTCAATTCCTACGGGGAACGTCGCATCGGCGTGCTCGAGCAGAGTTGGCGTGCCGGCGGCGCGAGCGGCGCCGAGATCGCGGCGTTCGAAGCCCTGGCGCGTGATCCTGGCCGCTCGGCTGTGACATGCATGACGGTGGAGATTTATGGCGAGGTCGATGCCGCTCCGGACGGCAGCATTGTCTATTATAGCGGTGTCGACCCCGTGGCAGGACCCATGACAAAATATGCGATGGAGCTGGAATGACAGGCAGTCAGCTATCCTTTGACGTCGAGGGCGAAAGCCTGGAGGCAACCTTGTTGTCGCCCGACAAGCTGGTCCCTGGCATTCTCTTCATTCATGGATGGGGCGGTTCGCGCGAACAGGACATGGTGAGAGCCGAAGAGATCGCCCAATTGGGCTGCATCTGCTTCACCTTCGACCTGCGAGGCCATGCCAGACATGCCGAAGAGCGCAATATCGTGACCCGGTCGCACGGTCTTGCAGATGTGACGGCGGCCTATGATTATCTCGTCAGGCAGGAGCAGGTCGATCCGTCGGCAATTGCGGTCGTTGGCACCAGCTATGGCGGCTATCTCGCGGCATTGCTGACTGCGGCTCGCCCGGTCAACTGGTTGGCGCTTCGTGTTCCTGCGCTCTATCCTGACGAACATTGGGATGTGCCCAAGGCGAAGCTCGACCGCGATCTCATCAATGCCTATCGGGCACACTTTCGAACGGGTCGGGAAGACAAGGCTTTGGCCGCTTGCGAGCGCTTTGCCGGCGATGTTCTGATCGTTGAATCGGAACATGACGATTATGTGCCGCACGCGACCATCAGCTCCTATATGTCCGCGTTCCACAACAGCAATTCGCTGAGCTATCGTATTCTAAAAGGCGCTGATCATTCGCTGCGGGATGAAGGCGGCCGACGGGCCTACAATCATTTGCTGCTCACCTGGATCGAGGAGATGGTCCGGGGCGGCCGCCGCCCGTCACCGTCCGGCGCCCAGGCAGTGGAAAATTTGCCATCGCAGGCGAGGAAGCTCGCACAAGGCTGATCCCGTCCAGGCGGATGCGTTCTTGTAGCGACGCTTTCGCTGGGGTGGCCCGTTATTCCTGTTCGTGCGTTGAAGCCGCAACAATAGGAGTAGACGGTCATGTCCATGTCGCTTGAAGATCTGTCGCGCAAGATGAAGGAGATCGATTTTGCGATGCTTGCCACCCATACGGGCGGCGGCGCGATCGGATCGCGTCCGATGAGCAACAACCGCGAGGTCGACTATGACGGTAGCGCCTGGTTTTTCACGGAAGAGACCACGCTCATGGTGTCCGATATCAAGGCCGATCCCGCAGTCAATCTAAGCTATCAGGGTAAATCGGGCTTGTTGGGACAACGCCCCTTCTTTCTGGCGGTGGAAGGGACAGCCATGCTCATCCGCGACAAGGACCAGTTTGAAGCGCATTGGACGAAAGGCCTGGAACGGTGGTGGCCGCAGGGCACGCAGACGCCTGGCCTTGTCCTGATCCAGGTGATCGGCGAGCGCGCGCATTATTGGGATGGCGAAGAGGAAGGCGAGCTATTGCTGGAGGGCGCTCACTGATGGCATCGGATGAGAAGCCCTCGCCGCGCCGGCTAGGAAAGGCCGGCGCATTCATTTGCGGCGTCATCATCGCCCTGTTCATCATCATATTCGTCGCGAGGAATGTCTGGCATGGCGAGGAACTTGAGCAGGATCAGGCCACTGGCAACAACGTCGCGACCGAGCATACCGGCCCATCCTATAACCAGCAGCCTTGAACCGCGCAGGTTTCAGCGGAGCCTGGAAGCTGGGCCATGTTCAGGGGAGCCTAGCCTCTGCCAGCCCGCAGCGACATGAGAGCCTGAATGATCGCAAGATGGGTCAGTCCTTGCGGCATGTTGCCCAGATAGCGCCCGGACACAGGTTCGATCATTTCAGGATATACGCCAATGGACGGTGCCAGCCCTTCAATGGCTTCGGTAAATGCCCTGGACGCCGCTTCAGGCTGATCAAGCAGAATTTTGGCTTCGACCATCCAGAAGGTGCAGGCGAGGAAGCAGCCTTCTTCCTTGTCGGCTCCGGAATAGCGATAATGATAGGGTCCACAGCCGAGCTCCCGATCGATCGCCTCGACCGTTCGACGAAGGCGATCCCGTCCATCGAACCCAAAGCGCACAGCAAGGGCGAGGGACGCATCGAGGCGATCCGAGCCCGGATAGAAACTATAGGCGCCGAGGCTCTCGGACCAGCAATGCTCCGTTATCCAGGCCTTGATCCTGTCTCGTTCGCGTGACCAGCGATCGCGGCACGTCGTCGGCAATTGTCCTGCGTCGGCCAGCTCGACCGCGCGGGCCAGGGCCTGCCAGCAACCGATTTTCGACATGGTATAATGCTGTTCTTCGGCAAGCTCCCAGATGCCGCTATCCTTCTGGCGCCAGATGTCCGCACATTGATCGGCAAGATGGGCCAATATCTCTGCGCTGCGCGCGTCCAGGATATTGCCATGGTCTACGAAGCATGCCGCGGTCTCGAAGATATCGCCATAAATTCCATGCTGCCGCTGATCCGTGGCGCGGTTTCCAGCAACAACCGGCTCTGAACGGCGATAGCCCGGCAGGTCGACTGTCCGGACGTCTGAAGCCGCGCCGCCCCAGATCGAATAGCAGACGCGCGGCCCCACTTTCTCGATTTGCTTGAGCAACCAGGTCAGAGCAGCCTTCGCCTCCGCCTGGGCACCAACGCGCAGGAAGGCGTTGATGGTATAACCTGCGTCGCGGACCCAGGCGAAGCGATAGTCGTAATTTTTCGACCCGCCAATTCGTTCCGGAAGAGAGGTGGTCGCCGCCGCTGCGATCGCTCCACTGGGTGAAAAGAGCAGGAGCTTGAGGGCCAGGGCACTTCTGACCAATGTGTCCCGATAAGGTCCGTCACATTGGACCGTCTGCGCCCATGTGCGCCATTCGTCATCCGAGCCGTCTATCCGGGCGTCTATTTCATCAAGCGAAGGCGCCACCAGTGGCTCGTCTTCGCCTGCCACGATCGCGAGCAGTTCGCTCTGACCCGCCTCGATCGTCAAACTTGCGGTCGCGCCATTATCGCCCAGATGCTCTATGATCACGCCCGATCCCCGCAGAAAGAGACCCAGCACGCTGCCGACATGGAAGACATCATGGCCTGCGACATTCTGCATATAGGGCGAAGCGGTCCCGGCCCGATGCCCGAGCCTCAACGCGATGTCGAAATGTACCGAGCCTTCCAGCCCCTCGATCCGCCGCGCCAATTCGCACCAGGGCAAGCGTCCCGCAGAACCGCTGTTGAGCGATTCGACCATTCGCGCCTTGCCGCCAGCGGTCGTGAATATAGTCTCGAGGACATTACTCTCGGGACGATAAGCCCGCTCGACCTCGAACGCTTCACGAGGCGTGATGGCGAAATAGCCGCCCTCCTGCGGATCAAGCAACCGATCGAACAGGGGCGGAGAATCGAGATTGGGGACACACCACCAGTCGAGCGACCCATCGCTAACGCTCAGGGCCATGGTCCGGCCATCGCCCAGGGCCGCATAATGTTCGAGATGAAGATAGTTTTCCGCGTCGCGCCGGGGGCGAGCGTTGTCGAGCCGAGTCCTGTTGATGACGACATTCCCTTGAACTGATTTCAGGCGAGAACGCACGAGAGACGGCCTGTTTTCCTGATCCAGATCAGAGCTTTGAATAAGATTGCCATCCTGCTGAGTCCGGTGTGGAACTCGATGGCTCTGCGGCTCGTAGTTTGCCGTGTCGCCTAGAACGGCAAACTGGACTGTCGTCCATCATCCCCATCAGCAAGGAGCGAACATGGCAGAGCGTCTCACCATGCAGGACCCGCGCGCACAATATCCCAAGCCCCCATTTCCAGAGCAGCCGCAGCCGGTTCCCGGCATCGCCGCGGATATGGATCCCAGGCCTGATCACGGGGAGGAAAGCTATGTCGGCTCGGGCAAGCTCGAGGGCCGCAAGGCGCTGGTCACTGGCGGCGACAGCGGCATCGGCAGAGCGGCAGCGATAGCCTATGCACGCGAGGGCGCCGATGTCGCCATCTCCTATCTTCCAAGCGAAGAGGAAGACGCAAAGGCGGTCATCGCCCTGATCGAGGCAGAGGGGCGAAAGGCGGTCGCGCTGCCTGGCGACATCACGGACGAGAACTGGTGTCGCAAGCTCGTCGATGAGGCGGTAAATGGCCTTGGCGGGCTCGACATTCTTGTCATCAACGCCGGCCGCCAGCAATTTCGCGATGACGTGGAAGCCGTGAGCTCGGAAGATTTCGACCGCACGCTCAAGACCAATCTCTACGCCATGCACTGGATCACACAGGCCGCCGTGCCCCATCTTCCCGCCGGCGCGTCGGTGATCACCACCGCCTCCGTCCAGGCCTATGAGCCATCGGCCATATTGCTCGATTATGCCACGACCAAGGCGGGCATCGTCGCCTATACCAAAGCGCTGGCCAAACAGCTGATCGAAAAGGGCATCCGGGCAAATGTCGTTGCCCCCGGTCCATTCTGGACGGTCCTGCAATCCAGTGGCGGTCAGCCGCAGGACAAGGTCACCAAGTTCGGTGAGCAGAGCCAGTTCGGCCGTCCCGGTCAGCCGGTCGAGATCGCGCCCGTCTATGTACTGTTGGCCTCGCAGGAGGGCAGCTATATCACCGGTGAAGTCTATGGCGTGACCGGCGGCGCAGGGATCGCCTGACGCAAGGATGGCCCCGCGTCACCGCGGGGCCACCGTCCCAACAGATATGATTCTGACAGGATAACGCCGCGCCGCCACCTCAAGAAGGAGCGGCACGGCCAGAGGCCTTAGTCGCGCAGGCTATCGGGAACCACGCCGCCATTTTCCGCGAGTTTCGTCATCACCGCCCTGTGCAGAGCGATATTCTGCTCTGCGCTGCCGTCAGCGCCCTCATGAACAGCCAGTTCTTCGGCCAGCGCCTTGCGCGCCGCAAGGCTGGAATCGAGATCGAGCAGTTTCAGCAGATCGACGATCGAACTTTGATAATTTCCCCCACCTCCCTTGGCGTCGGCCATGGCCGAAAGGACCGCGCCAACATCGACCTGCGGCAGCGAGGCTGCCTCAGGTGATGCGGTGGCCGTGGCGGGCGACGCAGGGGGCGTAGTGGCCGGCGGGGGCGGGCTGGCGGTCTGGACATTCGGGGCGGGTGCAGGGGTGCCATTGCCTGCCTTCTGGTCGTCATGACCGAAAATCTTGTCTCTGATCTTGCTGAAGATGCCCATGTGCCTGTCCTCCATGTGATGGCTCAATCATCACCAAACGGCGGGTGGCAAAAAAGGCTCCCATGGGAACGAGCCTGGACGCGGCGGGTTGACGTTCCGAGATATGATGATCCGGGAGACAATCGATGAAGATGCAGTTCGCGACGGTGGCGATATCATTGGCAGCGCTGACACTTGGCGGATGCGGCAAGAAGGTCGACACGACGTCCAACAACGCCGCGGCGGCGCCGATGAACAGCATCAATGCCATCGAACCGGCGCCGGTTGCGGAGAGCGCAGGCCAGATGTTCGCCAATGCGGCAGCGGCGAGCGATACATTCGAAATCGAAAGCTCGAGATTGGCGGCAGCCAACAGCCAGTCGACGTCCGTCAAGAAATTCGCGGAGTCGATGATCAAGGCGCATACCGATTCAACGGCAAAGCTCGGCCAAGCTGCGAGCGCTGCATCCCCAGCCATCGTGCCCAAGCCAATCCTGACTTCCGAGCAGCAACAGTCGCTCGACGCGCTCAAGGGCAAGAAAGGGGCCGACTTCGATGCCGCCTATATCGAAGCGCAGACCAGGGGACATCAGGAGACGCTCGACACGCTTAAAGCCTATTCGGCCAGTGGCGAGGTTCCCTCATTGAAGGAGTTCGCAACCAAGCTTGTTCCCATCGTGACCGCACATCTCAACATGGCGAAGGGCCTCAAGTCCTGAGCGAAAGTTCCTTTTTTCAGAAACTCTGCGAGTACGGACGGGCCATGGCAGTGATCGCCAATGACCCGGCTCCCTGCCCCTTCGATCTTGCATAAGGCAGATCGAAGGGGCTTTTAACCCTGCCAGCAAACGCAGCGTCGAGACGATATCGCGCGTTCATCCGTCGACCGGCCTGTATTGAAGGCACCCGCCACGCAACGCTGCTGCGCCTTCATATTCTCACTTCAAGAGCACCAGGCCAGTCTCAGGCGGCAGCCTCGCGGAGGATGCGAGATAATTCCTCTACCGAATAGGGTTTATGGAGAAGCGGAAATCCGTGCCCGCTGTCTTGGGCCAGGGCATGGCTATAGCCGCTGGTGAGCACCACCGTCTTGTCGGGCCAGCGCGCCCGGATTTGCCTACCCAGTTCGACGCCATTCATCCCCGGCATGACGACATCCGAGAATATGATATCCACATTGTCGTGATCCATTTCCAAAATGGTGATCGCCTCGAGCGCATTGGCCGCCCGCTGGGTTACAAACCCCAGGTCGCCAAGCAGTTGAGACGCAAATTCGCCGACCTGGTCATTATCCTCCACGATGAGAATGCTTGCAGCAGCCGCATCGATCCGCGATTCCGCAACCTTTGCGCCCTTTTCGTCCAATGCGGTGACACGGCGAAGATACAGGCTGAACATCGTGCCTTGACCGACGTCGGTGACCACGTCGATCTCACCACCCGATTGCTTGGTAAAACCATAAACCTGGGAAAGGCCGAGGCCCGTGCCCTTGCCCACTTCCTTGGTCGTGAAAAATGGCTCGAAGATACGCTCCAGCTCCTCCGGGGGGATCCCGGATCCAGCATCGATCACCGAGACCTTCACATAGTCGCCCTTGGCAGCGGCATCTCCCCGACGCGCCGGAACACCATCGGCAGGGACGATCGCGATTTCGATGCGCCCTTCTCCATTCATCGCATCGCGCGCATTTACCGCTAGATTTACAAGTGCGGTTTCGAACTGGCTCGCATCGACTTCGACGCAGCAGCCTTCCCCTTCAGATGTAACGACGAGTTCGACGCGCGCGCCCACCACGGTCCTCAGCATGTCGGCCACCGCTTCCACCCGGGCGACAGCGTTGAAAATCTCGGGCCGCAGAGCCTGCCGACGGGCGAAGGCGAGGAGCTGCCCTGTCAGCTTTGCTGCCCTGTCGGCGGTTTCTGAAATGGCGTCGATATATTTTTGCTGCCGGTCACGCGGCAGTTCGCGCCGACCAAGCAATTCAGCCGAAGAACGAATGATCGTCAGCAGATTGTTGAAGTCATGGGCAACGCCGCCGGTCAGCTGGCCGATCGCCTCCATCTTCTGCATCTGGCGGACCTGGTTTTCAGCCGCCAGCAATTCGCGGGAACGCTCCTCGATCCTGACTTCCAGCGTTTCATTCAGCTTACGCAGTTCTTCGTCCGCGATAGTTCGGTCCAACAGGTCCGCTGCCAGGCGAGCAAGAATATCGAGGAGACGAAGGTCGCGCGGGGATGGTTCGTGCGGAACCGCCCAGTGGGTCGATATCATGCCGAGCAACTTGCCACTGCGAGATAGCAAGGGGGTGGTTTGCGCGGATCGGATTCCAGCCTGGCGGAAGGCTTCCAGATCCGGGGTGCCGCTAATCTCATCCCACAGTTCGTAATCGGGGATCACGGCCCGCTGCCCGAAGCGAAGGGCCATGGTGCAACTGCTATGCGCCCCAGGGCTTACCCATTGCCAGAAGACTACGGCTTCAGGAGGAAGGTTACAGTGGGCCAGGAGCTGCAACTCACCGCCATGGCCAGACGGGTCTCCGCAGGGGCACAGCCGCTGCCTCGTTCCAAATTGCGACTGGGTAATCGTGACGGCTGCTGCCACGATCTTGCTGTATAGTTCACTCAGATTCTGCTCACCGATAAGCTCTACGCTGATGCGATGGAGTAACGCCACATCCGAGGTCTCTTCCTCCACATCGTCTGGAGCGGCCAGGGAGAATAGGGGTGCAACTTGGATGGGTGCCATGGGCGTTACCCACTTTATGATGGACTCGTGTCAGGCATAGCATTTGCCCTGCGGATGCACGACGGCTTTCGTCTTGATCGAGATCAGCGCCCTTTGCTTGTTCAGTTGTTCGACCTGCTTTTCGCGGCTCGAATCTCGACCGGGGCGATACCCACTTGCGAGATAGCCTGCGAAAGCGCCTTGCCGTCATAGGGCTTGGCGAGCAGCACCGTTTTTGGCGCGGACCGATCATAGTCGAGCTGCGTGTCACCTGTTGCAAAGATGATGCCGATATGAGGCAACATCTGACGAGCTATCGCCGCTAGATCGGGGCCTGTCATTCCCGGCAGGTTCGCATCGGTGATCAGCACATCGACATGGGTCGTCTGGAGCGCTGAAACAGCATCCTCAGCGCTCAGCGCCTCGATGACAGTCAGGCCGAGATCCTTTACCAGCTCGGCGGTGTTTGCCAGGATGATCGCATCATCTTCCACGATCAGCGCAAGCGCATTGCGGCGCTCCGGCTCTTCATTCGGCGTCGGGCTTGCTATCGTCCGGGCAAGGTTGCGCTGGCGCTGGTTGGCCAGCACATGGCGGAACTTTCGTGCGAGCGCATCGCGCGAATAGGGCTTTGAGAGCAATTCCACGCCCGCGTCGAGGCGGCCGCCATGGACAATGGAATTTTCCGTATAGCCCGAGGTGAACAGCACGGCGATGTCCGGCTGCCGTTCGCGCGCCATGCGGGCGAGTTCCGCGCTCTTGAGCCGGCCCGGCATGACGACGTCCGTGAACAGCATGTCGATCTGGATGCCGCTCTCGATCACGCTGAGCGCGCTCGAAGCATCGACTGCTTTGAGGACGCCATAGCCAAGATCATTCAGCATCTCGACGACCGTGGCGCGGACGGCGTCGTCATCCTCGACGACCAGAACTGTCTCGCTGCCGCCGCGGATCGGACCGCTGTCCAGTTCGACCTCGAGATCCTCATTTTCGACGGAACGAGGGAAATAGAGCTTTATGGTCGTGCCTTCGCCGACCTCCGAGTAGAGTTTGACATGTCCGCCCGACTGTTTGACGAAGCCATAGACCATAGAGAGGCCAAGGCCCGAACCCTTGCCCTCGCTTTTGGTGGAGAAGAATGGATCGAACACTTTTTCGATGATTTCCGGCGGTATCCCGCTGCCGGTATCGGTGACAGCCAGCATCACATATTGGCCGGGCGCGACCTCGCTATGGCTGCGGGCATATTCATCATCGAGGCTGGCATTGCCCAATTCTATCGTAAGCTTGCCCTGGCCTTCCATCGCATCGCGGGCGTTGATGGCAAGGTTGAGCAAGGCATTTTCGACCTGCGCAGGGTCGACGAACGTGTTCCAGAGCCCGCCGCCCACGATCGTCTCGACTTCGATGCCCTCGCCGATCGCACGGCGGAGCATGTCATCCATGTCGCGCACGAAGCGCGTTACATTGACGACCTTGGGTTCAAGTGCCTGCCGCCGTCCAAAAGCCAGCAATTGGGCGGCGAGCTTGGCGCCGCGGGTGACGCCAGCCATGGCGTTGGCAACGCGGGTTTCGGCTTTTTCGTTGCCGGCAATGTCGCGCGCCAGCAGCTGAAGATTGCCCGAGACGACCTGGAGAAGGTTGTTGAAATCGTGGGCGACGCCGCCGGTTAGCTGGCCGATCGTCTCCATCTTCTGCGATTGCGCCAGGATCGCCTCGGCCTGGCGCCGCTCTGCCATCTCTTCGACCACACGGGTTTCGAGCGTCTCGTTGAGATGGCGCAGCTGCTCCTCCGCCCTTTCACGATGCTGGACCTGACGTTCAAGAGCGGCTTCGCGCCGGACGCGATCCTCGATATCGAAGACCAGCACATGGAAGCCCGCAACCGAGCCGTCTGTCTCAATCCGGGGGATATAACGCACTTCGGCGGCGCGGTCCTCTCCCGAACGATGCGGCATGGTCGTATCGGCCACCACCCATTCGCCCGCCATCGCCCGCTCGATTAGCGGCAGGCGGGCCACATATGTCTTTTCGCCAACGACGTCCCTGACATGGCGACCAATCACCTCCGAAGGCGGCTTGCCTACCCAATCCTCGTAGAAGCTGTTGGCGAAGCGATAGACATGGCCCGCATCGACATAGGAAATCAGGACCGGCAGCGAATCCGTGATGATGCGCAACTCGGACTCGCTCTTGGCCAGCGCCCGCTGCGCTTCGACCTTTTCGGTATTCTCGATGACGGTGCACATCACCCCGCCGACCTTGCCGTCCTCATCATAGATCGGCGTGTAGAAGAGATCGAAAATCACTTCTTCAGGCGTGCCGTAGCGATTGAGAACCATGGGCTGGTCGAGATGGGAAACCACCTCGCCGCCAAAGCCGGACGCCAGAATCTGTCTATTAAAGTCCCAGATTTCCGGCCAGATCCCCGGAACGGTCCCGCCCATCGCCTTAGGGTGATAATCGCCTGCAATGGCGACATAGCCGTCATTGTAGATCATGACATGCTCGGGTCCCCACATGAGGACCTTTGGCACAGGCGAGTTCAGCACATTGTTGACCGTAGCGCGCAACTGCGCCGACCAGCGCGAGGGAGTGCCAAGCTGCGTCGACGCCCAGTCCACCCGACGCATCAGGTCGATTGATTCTCCGCGGCCCTTCAGCCACCAGAATGGGTCGCCGGATGCAACCTCTTCCCGCTCTCGCAGGAGCTTGAGCGCAGTGCGAACTACTTCACTGGCATTGCCATATTCGCCAGCTTCAAGCCGAGCTTCGATGAAGCGATCAAGCTCGGCGGTAAGGGAGACATTCCGGGAAAGACGATTGGCCATGGTGCCGGAGATGACAACGGCACAGGACTGTGTCAACAGATGGCACATTGATCGAAATCAGGGGGAAATTGCCTCGCCTCATGATGCCTCCAGTTGTGCCGACAAACCTACGGAGGCGTTTTCGTCATGTCGGCTATTACGGCGGTGAGCGTCTAAATGGTGAAAGGCTATTGATGGCCTGCTTGAGCTTGGAAATGCCAAAGCGCGCCGCTTGGCTCGGCTCAATGTGGGGCATCGCGGGTATCTCATCAGGATCGACGATGGCATGAAGGATGGCCGGCCCCTCTGCTGCCAGCCAGCGGTCGACCGCAGCCGGAAGCTCGGCAGGCTTTTCAACGCGAAATCCTTGGACGCCACACGCCTGCGCAAAGGCGGCGAAATCCATGTTTGGGAAAACGGAGCCAGGCGCTGGGGGCACGCCAGCCCCCTCCATTTCCAGATGGACAAGGCCCCAGCCGCTATTGTCATAGACGACGATCTTGACTGGAAGCGCATGCTCTACCGCGGTCATGAATTCGCCGAGCAGCATGGTGAAACCGCCATCGCCCACATGCAATATCACCTGGCGTTGCAGATCCAGTGCCTGCGCGCCATTGGCAATGCCAAGGCCTGTGCCGACCGCCGCATTGTTGAATGAGCCGGTAATTTGCTGACGACCCGACTGGCGTAACCAGTTCGACGCCCACAAGGTCACTTCTCCAGTATCTGTCACCCAGATGGCATTGTCGCTTGCCCGGTCGCTGATCGCCCGGGCGACGACCTGCGGATGAAGCTTGTCATGTGACCGGTCGAGAGCAGCCTTTTCATCGAGCATACTGTTCCAGGCTGCGCGGTCGGCGTTGACCTTATCCAGGAAATGCGTGTCGGAGCGTTGCGGCAGGCGGTCTAGCAACAGGCGCAAAGCGGGCCGGACCGAACCCACAACGCCCAGTGTGACCGGGGTCCGCCGTCCAAGGGCAAAGGCGCGCTCGTCGATCTGGATGGTTTTTACGTCCTCGGGGAGAAATTCCGAATAGGGATAGTCGGTCCCGAGCATGAGCAGAATGTCCGCATCGGCAAGAGCGTCGACTCCGGGACGACCTCCGATGAGACCGACACCACCGATCCAGCGTGGGTCATCATAGGGGAGAATGTCCTTGCCGCGATAGGTGTGGACAAGGGGAGCGTGGAGCCTGTCCGACAAGGCGCTGAGTTCGGCTGCGGCGCCATGGCAGCCATGGCCGCATAGGACGGCAACCTTGGTCGCCTCGCCGATTTGCGCAGCTATTCCTGCGATATCCTCGGCTGCCGGCGCTACTTCGGGCCGCGGCCGCAGCGTGGCGATGCTCGGCACGGATGCGGTGACCTTCGCAGAAAAAATGTCCGGCGGAATCGAGATATGCGCGACGCCCCGATTGCCATAGGCCTGCGCTATAGCCTGGTGGATCACGGAGGCTGCCTGCTGGGGAGACGCAATGATCTCGCTATAAACCGCGACGTCGCCAAACAGCGCTACAGGATCATCCTCCTGCAAATAATCCGTACCACGCTTGGCAGATGCGACGCCGCCGGAGATGGCGAGCACCGGCGCGTGATCCTTGCGCGCTTCATATAGCCCGGACACCAGATGATTGGCGCCGGGACCAGTCGTGCCGCAACATACCCCGAGCCTGCCAGTCAACTTCGCCTGGCCGGTAGCCGCCAGGGCGGCACCTTCCTCATGCCTGACACCAATCCACCGGACGACCTCCTGGCGCCGGATAGCGTCAGTAAAGGGATTAAGCGCGTCCCCTACGATGCCGAAGACCTGATGGGCGCCAATCTGGTCGAGGGTCTGCACCAAAAGTTCGGCAACGGTCATCGACATCATGGCTTCTCCTTGTGAGGGGTACCAAGGAGACGGCTTGCGCTTCAGGATGTTCCGCCATCGATCAACTGCGTTGTCATGCGATCTTGCCGATGATCGGAGGGGCATGGGCTATTTGCAGGTCGATCCCGGTCCTCATGCGTCAGACTGTGATTGTGATAATGCCTTTTGAGCGTGGGACCGGCAGCCCTCGACCCGCGTTGTGGGGGGATGGCCCAGCGTCCTTTCAAAGTCTTTCGAACCTCGGCCGGATTTGAGGATGCCTATGTCGCTGCTAAAAGCCAGAAGGCTGCGCTGGAGGCATGGGGAGCGAGGTCGAACCTGTTCGCCAGCGGCATGGCTGAGATAGTCACGGATCCGCAACTCACCAAGGCGGCGCTTGCACAGCCAGGCAAGGTCATCCGGGCGCCTCGCGGCACGCCAGCGCAGCACCTCGCGGCTGCGGGCGCCGCTCGGCCGCGCCGCGCCAAGTCGGGGCGAAAAGGGCAGGACGGGAACAGCGTGGCTCCCAGTCTGGTGCGAGCGAAGCCCAAACCAAAGCCCAGTCGGAGCAGGCTCGACAATGCTACGCATGCTATGGAAGAGCAAAGGCGACAGTTCGCGGACGCTTTGTCGGAAATCGACCGTCGGATAGCTGACCTGCGACAAGAGCGGGAGACCCTCCGGTCAAAGCGGGATTTGGCTCTTGCTAAACTGGAAGAACGGCGAGATCGGGAAGACGAGGCTTACCGATCCGCTCTCGACAGATGGCGGGGTCAGGCCGGGCCATAATCGGCAAATAGCGTCGTGCCTGGTTCCACCGTCTCGATCGCGTGTTAAAGCGTCACGCATCATCTTGGATAAGGACTGGCTTTCAGGAGACCAGCAAGATGCACGGCATTGCCCGCCACCATCTTCGCGGTCTTGGTGACCATCTTTGGCGTTTCGTCCAGATCCTTAAAGTCCGTCGATCCCATTGCTTCCCCCACCCAATAGCATGCGGCCACAGCCGGGATCGTCCATCCGACGTCGTTCAGGGCCTGAAAAAGTTGAGCGGATGAAAAATGGGCGCCGTCTTCGTTGCCGACGATCGCAGCCACAGCGACCTTTCCATAGCTTGGCATGCGGCCCTGCTCGTCAGTCTCGGACAAAAAAGCATCCATCCGCTCCAGCACGCGCTTGGCGACGCTGCCAATCTGGCCCATCCAGATCGGACCACCAAAAATCAATATGTCATGGGCCAGTATCTTCGTGCGCAATGCGGGCCATTCGTCACCTTCCCCCTCGTCAGAGGTAACGCCCGGCTTGATGTCGAGTGCCGCGACACGGACTGTTTCGGTCACCTCTACCTGCACATCTGCAAAGGCCTTTTCGAGGACGGCAATCATTGCATCGGTTGAGCTCTCATCCGTTGTAACGGCCTTGAGCGTACAGTTTATTGCCAGCGCCTTGAGGGCCATGATCTTCTCCTGTTTGCAGATTAGGACTTTGCTGTCTGGTCATGATTGCCCATGGAGACAGGAAATCAGGCGTTGCCCTTACGTCGCCGCGTTTCCCAACCCTTTTTCGCGGCAGCCGACCGGTCGGAAGCGCTCTGGCTGGAACCGCCTTTGCGTCCGCCCTTGCGCGAACTGTCATGATTTTCAGCCTTGCCGCGTCCGGAACCCGCTTTGTTTCCGCCGCCCGATTCCTTATTGACCGTCGCCCAGGCGCGGCGCTCGGCCTCCTTGTGAGAAACGCCGTGATCCTCATAGCCCTCTTCGATATGGGCGGCCTTGCGTTTCTGCTTGTCGCTATAGCTCGACTTGTCACCTTTCGGCATCGCATCTCTCCTTATTCGGCATCGGGCAACTGCGCATTTGACGGCTCATGGAAAGGGCAGCCGTTCAACCGCCCGCGCATTTCGGACGACGCAGCATAGGCCACTTTGCGCGCTCGCATCACCGCACCGAGCGGACGATGCGCCTCGATCCCATGCCAAGGATTGAACGCTGTCTGATCGTCGAGCACCCGCGCTCTGTCCCAAGTCCAGCTCGGCTGTGGCGCAATGCTGATGACCGCGACCGCAACATAGGGATTGTCCTCTTCAGGCCAGGCAACCGACGCATCCTCGATCGGATTGGCAGCAAGATCACGGGCAAGCTGAACGCGTATTTCCCATTCACCGCCTTGCGCCGCCAGCAGGCTGGCAATCTCTTCGCGCAGCGCATCGTCACGACCGGCGATGTCGATTTCCTGGCCTTCGAGCGCCTTGAAATTCTCTGAGAGCGGGACCACGCCAAGTTTGGCGATATAGTCGCCATAACGGATCGGCGCCTGGGTGAAGAAGCTCTCGCCAAGGGGGTGGGTGTGGCGATGGCCGCCAAGCTGTTCGAGCAAGGCGCTCTCGCCGCCCAGTGCTTCGACGCCCTTCTCGGCCGTTCGAAAGACGGCAGATACTGCTTTTTTGAGTCCTTCGACCTTGTCGGTAGTCTTGGCGAGCAGCTTCAGGTTCGCGAGGAACTTCTTTGGACCCGGGGTCGGAAAGGCAACACCATTGGCGAACAGGAAATCCTGCGTACTGTCGCCTTCGCTCCCTGCCAGCCGCTCGCCTTCGACGCCGACGAGCTTGATTGCAAAGCCACGGATCAATGAGACGCTGTCAGGCAATATGTCGCCAGCGCCAGTGGATATCCGTACCAGAGCATCATAGCTGTTCGGCTGGGCAAAAACGCCCTGCGCATAATGAGGCGGCAACCCTTCGAGCACGCGAACACGGGCCTGAAGGAGGGCGTGGCTCTTGGCATGGACGCCGCGAAACCCATGGCCCAGATCACGATAGGTGGTCTCGATGATCTGGCGGAAAGTGTCCGCCAGTTCGGCATTTACGTCCGCCTCATCCTGGTCAATCCGTTCGACGTCGGGCGTATAGGGGATCGGGCTGCTCATCGGGCCTCCGGCGTTCGTTTGAAACATCTCAATCCGGGCGCGCGCTATCGCGATCCCCGGCCGGATAATCCTCGGGTTTTACCGTGCCGACATTCGGCCGGTCTTCCACCTTTTCGGAGGGCTTTCCCTTAGGCCGATCATCCTCAGCCTCATGGCCTGGACGCGCATCGCCGAGCGGGCCTCGCGCTACCTTGCGGGTATCTTCGGACATCTCAGCCTCCTATTGCGCACTGCCGGGCTCAGCCATCTTGCGATGCTGCTCAGCCAAAATGGATTGAGGGACGATACCCGCGGCCGCGACCTGCAGCTTGTTCGAGAAGCCCGAAACGACATGTCCCTTTCCGGCCAGGAGCGCGTCCCAGCCATCCTTTGCAACCTTGGCCGGATCGGCCTTGTTATCGTCGGCACCAACCGATGTGTCGGCGCCCAGGCCAGCGCGGTCGAAAAATTCCGTGTCGGTCACGCCGGGCATCAGCGTCGTCAGCGTGACGCCCTTATGATCCTTCAGTTCATTGCGCAGCGCTTCGGTGAAATTGTCGATGAAAGCCTTGGTGCCGTTGTAGACCGCGTTGAAGCTGCCGGGAATGAACCCGGCGATCGAGCCGGTGACCAGGATCTTTCCCGAATCGCGCGCCACCATCTGGCCGAGCACCTTGTGAAGAAGGTAGATGGTGCCGGTGATGTTGGTGTCGATGACATGGCGCCAATCGAACAGTTGCTGGTCGAGAAACGCATGTCCCAGGCCATGCCCCGCATTGGCGCAGAGCAAGTCCACCTGTCGCCCGTCGGCGCGATCGAGCAACTGATCGACACCCTGGACGGTCGAAAGATCGACCTCCAGCGTATCGACCGCGACGCCCAAACTTGCGAGTCCAGCCGAGGCATCGGCAAAGGGCGTGTCGGCAACGAGGAGGAGATCATAGCCATCTGCGGCCGCCAGTTTTGCCAATTCAGCGCCGATCCCGCTCGACGCGCCGGTGATGATTGCGAATTTATCGGCCATATCTTTTCTCCTCACGCCGCGACGCGATCAAGGCCGGGCTTCAGCACGATCTTGGTCACTTCATTCTGCTGCTCGTGGAACATCTTGTAGCCCTTGGGAGCATCCTCCAGCCCCATGCGGTGCGAGATGAGGAAGGTCGTATCGATCTTCCCTTCGACGATCGCGTTCAGAAGCGCGGGCATATAATGCTGGACGCTGGTCTGGCCGGTCTTGAGCGTCAGCCCCTTCTCCATGAAGGCGCCCAGTGGGAATTTATCGACAAAGCCGCCATAAACGGCCGGCATGGAGACGCGTCCACCTTTGCGGCAGGCATGGATTGCCTGTCGGATCGAATGGGTTCTGTCGGTGCCAAGGAACATCGACGCCTTGATCTGATCGACCACATTGTCGAGGAAGAAGCCGTGCGCTTCGAGGCCAACGGCGTCGATGACTGCATCGGGACCGATGCCGCCAGTCATCTCCATCAACGCCTCATATGTCTTCGATTCTTCATAGTTGATGGTCTCCGCGCCGAATCGCTTCGCCAGCTCAAGGCGATGAGGAAAATGGTCGATCGCGATCACCCGCTGCGCGCCCATCAGGAAGGCGGACTGAACCGCGAAAAGGCCGACCGGTCCGCAGCCCCAGACCGCGACGGTGTCGCCCGGCTCGATGTCGGCATATTCGGCCGCCTGCCAGCCGGTGGGGAGAATATCCGAAAGGAAAAGGACCTGGTCATCCTCCAGCCCATCGGGAACGACGATCGGCCCGACGTCGGAAAATGGAACCCGGACATATTCGGCCTGCCCCCCGGCATAGCCGCCGGTCAGGTGGCTGTAGCCGAACAGTCCGGACATTGGCTGACCATACATTTCTTGGCCGATATCCTGATTGTCGGCGGGATTGCCGTTATCGCAGGCGGAATATTGGTGCTTGCCGCAATGGTAGCAGCTCCCGCAGGCGATGGTGAAAGGCACCACCACCCTCTGCCCCTTCTTCAAGGTGGATTTTGCGCCGGTCTCTACGACTTCGCCCATGAACTCATGGCCAAGGATGTCGCCCGCTTTCATGGTCGGGATGTAGCCATCGTAAAGGTGCAGGTCCGAACCGCATATGGCGGTCGAACTGATCTTGATGATGGCGTCGCGCGGATTGAGGATTTCAGGGTCGTCGACGGTATCGACGCGGACATCATGCTTGCCGTGCCAGGTGAGCGCGCGCATCAGTTCTTCTCCTCGGCAAATTGCTGTGCTGTGCGGGCGGCAGTGGCGACCTCGCCGGTTTCCATGAGCTGCTTGAAGCGCCGCAGATCGCGCCGCGCCTGGATGGCTGGTTCGCGCTGGAACATCTTGGCGACGATCTTGCCGATGAACCCGGCGGGCGGATCATAGGCAATGGTGGCCGTGACGATGGTGCCGCGTTCGCCTGCGTCGCGAAATTCGATTCGACCGCTATTGGGAACGTCAGCGCCTTCGACCGAAGCCCAGGCGATCAGCTCACCGTCTATCTCTTCGGTGATCACGGCATCCCATTCGACGGTCTTTCCCGCCGGCGCCTTCACCACCCAGTGGGAACGTTCAGCGGCAATAATGTCCACGCGCTCCACATTGTCCATGAAGCTGGGCAGCTGGGTGAAGTCGCGCCAGTAGGCAAAGAGTTCGGCGCGAGGTCGGTTGATGGTCACGGACTTGCCGATGAGGCTTTCATGGCCCGCACCCTTGATGTCGGTTGCGGACTCTTTCTTCTGTTCGCTCGACTTGGCGGTGGCCGCAGGGGCATCGTCTGTCGCTCGGCTCATGGGCATAGCTCCTTGGGCAAGAGAAAATCGGGTGCGCCAGCAGGGAAGGGCGCATCAAAGGCGAGCCCTGATCTCGCCGCTACTCAACGCCATTGCCGCAGCAATGGACCCATAAGCGCCGGCATAAATCTTATTGATGGAGATCAGTGTCGGTGCCGCAGCGGGCGCCGGGTTCCGCCATAAATGGCTGCGCGAGGCTCTTCAGGCGTGCATGCCCTGCTTCCTGCCACTGGAACGGACGATAGCTGAAGCCGTTAGCTTGGGCATCCTCCACTAGTCGGACCGGAAGATGGTCATGCTGCGGAACAACGGACTGACGCTCGTCCTGCTGTTGTTTTTTGCGGCGACTATTATCGGACAATGGATCGCGGGCTGGCATGTTCAGGTCGAAGACGCCCACCGCCATGGTGAACAGGCGCTTTCGCTCATCGCCTATAGCTTCAGCCCCGAATTTCTCTCCAGTGTCTTTGAAAATTGGGAGAGCGAGTTCCTGCAGATGTCAGCCTATGTGGTGCTAACCGCTTTCCTCATCCAGCGCGGTTCGGCGGAGTCCAAGGATCCGGACGGCCCGCCGCGCGACGCAGACCTTGATCTCCAGGCCAGCAAGCCCGGTGCACCGAAAATCCTGCGATGGGGACCAATCTGGCGCGCGCTCTACGCGCAATCGCTCGGTTTGGCCCTCGCGTCGCTCTTCCTTGCTTCGTTCGTCGTCCACTGGACACAAAGCGCCAGGGTCGCGGCGCAAGATGCTGTAGCACATGGGGAAAAGCCACTCACAACGATAGCCTATCTTGGCGATCCTCAGCTTTGGTTTGAATCCTTTCAGAACTGGCAAAGTGAGTTTCTCTCGACTGCAGTTCTGGTGCTTCTATCCATTTTCCTTCGCCAACGGGAATCGCCGGAATCCAAGGCCGTGGCAGCACCTCATAACCAGACTGGCGAGTAAACATATGTGTATGGCTCATACTCGCGAACCACTTCCTTTTTGCGAGTCGTTAGCGAGGAACCATAGCTGGTGCTGACAACTTCATTGGCGATCACCCAATAGGAGAATTAGGATGGCTGAGCCGCAATTCACCGATGCGATCGCGCTGCTGAAGGCCGACCATCGCAAGGTCGAGGATCTGTTCGAGAAGTTCGAGGCTGCGAAATCCGCAGACCGCAAGCAGGCGCTGGCGCATGAGATTTGTGTCGAGCTCAAAATCCACACGCTCCTCGAGGAAGAAATCTTCTATCCCGCCTTTCGCGGGTTGATCGAGGATGACACACTCGACGAAGCCTATGTCGAACATGATGGCGCCAAGGTGCTGATTAACGACATAGTGGCCGGCTCGCCCGGCGACGCCTTCTATGACGCTAAGGTCAAGGTGCTTTCGGAAGAAATCAAGCATCATGTCCATGAGGAGGAAATGCCGTCTGAGGGCATGTTCGCGCAATGCCGGAAAACTGACGTGGATCTTGTGGCACTCCGCGACACGATGGCCGCACGCAAGAAGGAATTGCTTGCGAAGGCAAAGACAGACGGGCTGCCCGCCGCGAAGCCGACGGCTGTGAAACTGCTCGCAGCCTGACCCGTGCCAGTAAAAGGGAATGAGTTGGCGCCTGAAAACGGCGGCGGCCCATTTCTTGCGACCACTAACCGACAGAATCCTCCACCGCAGTGGCCATCCTCTCTAAGTCGCAAGGCTTGGCCGGAAGCTAATCGCCGTCGGGTAAGGTCCTTGCAGGGGCCAGCTACCTCTTGAAGTGAGGGCTAGCGACACTTCGCCGCACGCGCTTGCAGATGGTGCTGGCGAGTTCCGGATCGTCCTGGGAACTGGCGAGAGGATATTCTACAGCAACAATGCTCCCTTTCTCATGTCGAGGCAGCTATCTGGGCTCCGACATTTTGGCAAAGACAGGGCGATTTCGTGAAGGTTGCGAAAAACCTCATCTGCTCCGCCTCTCGTTAAAATCCGCCAGTGCTGCGGGCCACTCTCCCTCGACTAGAGGCGCCAGGCTATCGAACCATGCGCGTGGGCGCAGCAGCGTCAGCCGATCACTGGCAAAGTTCAGGTCTGCCCAGTCCAAAGCGCGAAGTTCTTCATCCACGCCTCCCCAACCGCCAGATGCGATGACGACGTAACTTACCCTGCCGCTCTTGCAGGTCACGAGGGCCTCAACGGCTTTTCCGATCGGCTCGCCTTCAGCATCAACGACCGGCATGCCAGCGACGCTCGTCGCGGTAAAAAGACTCGGATAGAGGGAGCGCTGGCTTGCCTGGGCGGCGGATTTGCCGCCATCTTCATATGCGCGCTGCTTGCCAAGCCAGCGCCAGACGCCGATGAGATTGACGAGGGTTAGAAATCCGTTGGTGGCCAGCAGGTTTGCCTGTCCCGAAGAGAATCCCACTATCGACCAGGCGATCGATCCCAGGGTGAAGACCCCGAAACCCCAGCCGGTGACACGTGCGCCCAGATTGGCTGCGGTCATCATGGCCGCAATCATGGTGGCAGCAGGGGCAATCCAACCGGCGAGGTCTTCCAACTCGGGTAGCTCCATGATCAAAAGGTCAGAAGCGACTAACGCGAAGCGCTCTTGCTGGTGCCGGATCGAAGGCAGATTTCTCGGGTTGCCCTTTGCGCGCGTACGGCAACAGCGCTTTAGCCCGAGCAAACGGGAAGCCAGCCCCCTAAGATTCTGTTGGGGCAGGGGGCCTTTAGTGATGGTCGCGATCAAAATGCCGGACCACCAGTGACGGGGCGCCTAGTTTGCTGTTCCTGGCGCGCGATGACCCGAGCTATATGTCGGGTAGGTCCTGCACCCCAATGGTAGCCATCGTGAACGGATAATTGCCCACGCTTGGCGGTCGAACACATTTAGGCTGGCACCGCTGAAACGGAGTATGTCGACGACCGGTTCGCCTGATCCACGCTTGTGAAAAAACCATCGATGGAAGCGAGGACGTTCTGAACCGCCGAAGCGTCAAAGCGCATCGACGTGCTCAAGGCGAAGCTCGGTCTCGACTGAGCGCTTACGGTTCGTCTGTCAGCGAGTCAGATGGTCACGTGCGAGGCAAATGGTCACGACCCGTTCGCCGTCCCGCCATGCCTGTTCGATAGTGCCACCAAGTCCACGCATGGCTGCGCGCATCAGCTCTGTCCCGAAACCCTGATCGCCATTGTCGAAAGTGCCACCGCATTCTCGCCAGGCGATGGTGACGTTTCCTTGCGTCATTGAGATATCAACCTGGAGCAGGCCGTCGGAATTGGAGAGCGCGCCATATTTGACGGCATTGGTGGCGAGTTCGTGCATGAGCAGCGCTAGTGACGTTGACGCGCCCGCGCCCACAGGCGCGTCGCACTGCGCGACGGTGATCTGACCCTCGTCGCGATAGGGCTCCAGGACTGCTCCAATCAGCTCGCTCAGCGCGGCACCGGAGCGTTCTTCGCCTGGAAGTCCGAGGACGAGTTGCTGCGCTGCGCCGAGCGCGATGATCCGGCTGCTCAGGTTATCGGCGAAGTCATCCACATCGTCGGCCCGTCGTCGGCCAACGCTGACCAGCCCCTGCACGATCGAGAGCAGGTTCTTGATGCGGTGATGCATCTCGCGGACCAGGAGCCGCTGGTCCTCGGCATGACGCAGCCGCTCGCCGATATCGCGCGCGATTTTAGACGCGCCGATAATCTCGCCTTCGGCGTTGCGCACCGGCGAAATGGTGACCTCGATATGGACGGGTTCGCCATCACTGCGGCGGCGCACCGTTTCGAACCGATCGACGCGTTCGCCGGCCCGCAGCTTGCCGATAATCTCGGCTTCTTCGTGGAGCCGGTCCTCAGGGATGATGAGCGTGATGGGCTGGCCGATGGCCTCGGAGGCGGAGAACCCGAACAGCTTCTCGGCTCCCGCATTCCAGCTGGTGATGACGCCGTCGAGCGTTTTGCTGAGGATCGCGTCGCCGGAATTGTCGACCACCGAGGAAAGCCACAAACCGGCGTCGAATTTGGGATCGTACATCGTCGAATGGCTCATGTCCCCTCATTCCCGGAATGCCCGGTGGCCATTTGAAAGTCTCGTTGTGACGGCCCACGTACAGAGTCGCAGTGGCGAGCGTCGCGGGGACATTAAAAATTTCGGCGGATGACATCAACGCCTTCTGGCTGCTGATGTCGCGGTGCGCTAGCCATCCTGCTTGCTGCGCTTGCTTGTATGGGCGCCGAAGCGGCCTTTCGTGATCGTCCGATTTTCCCTCTAGCCGACTTGCGAGATCGTGCTCGCGAACGACTGCTTTGACCCAGGAGCCGCCTACCGATTTCGGCCGACAATATTGTGAAGCCCGGTCTTGCAGTAATGGCGCGGTCCTGAATGGGGCATCAGGACCTTGGGGTACGGCGTCGAGCCTTGTTGTCGGAGAGCTCGACCCACACCGGCGCATGATCGCTCGACTTCTCCCAGCCCCGGACGTGAGTGTCGACCTGGGCATCGATGAGCCGGTCGCGCAGCAGTGGACTGAGCAACAGATGATCGATGCGCAGGCCCGCATTTCGGCCATAAGCGTTTCGGAAATAATCCCAAAAAGTGTAGATCGTCTCATCCGGATGGATAGTGCGAAGGGCATCCGTCCAGCCTTGATCGAGGAGCCGGAAGAATGCCGCCCGGACTTCGGGCGCGAACAAGGCGTCGTCGAGCCAGCGTTCGGGTTTGTAGACATCGCGCTCGGTCGGCATGACGTTGAAATCGCCGAGCATGATCACCGGAGCGCCCGATCGTAACAGCGCCGCCGCATGATCGATCAGCCGATCGAACCAACGCAGCTTGTAATCGAACTTCGGTCCGGGGCGCGGATTTCCGTTCGGCAGATAGAGGCCGGCGATCAGCACGCCGTTGACCGCCGCCTCCATATAGCGACTTTGGCTGATGTCGGGGTCATCTGGCAGTCCGCGCCGGGTCTCATGGATTTCGCCGACACGGGCGAGAATGGCGACGCCATTCCAGCTCTTCTGGCCATGCCAGATCGCCTGATAGCCAAGGTCTCGAAAAGCGCTTTGCGGAAATTTCTCTTGTGGCGCCTTGAGTTCCTGGAGCACGACGATGTCCGGTTCGGCCTCGGCCAGCCAGCGAAGCAGGACCGGCAGGCGGCCGTTCACGCCGTTCACATTGTAGGTGGCGATCTTCACAGGTCTGGCAGGAACTGGTCGGCACGGCCCCATTGCGCGAGCGCCTTGGACCCTGCTCGCTTCACCATCTCGGCGGCGTCACCAATATGCCAGCAGGCCGGACTGTCCAGATCGCGCAACTCTTCCCAGCTGAGCGGCACCGCGATTGGCGCAAAGGGGCGCGAACGCGCGCTGTAGGGCATGACTGCAGTGGCGCCGCGCTGGTTGCGAAGATAGTCGATGAAGATGCGTCCGGTACGTCTGGCCTTGGCCAGGGCCGCAGTGAACCGATCGGGGTCTGCCTGCTCCAGGGCCATGGCAAAGCGGTGCGCAAAATCCTTGACCACTGGCCATTGCGCAGTCGGCGTGAGCGGCGCGATGACATGAACGCCCTTGCCGCCGGTCACCATCGGGAAGGTTGCGAGACCCATCTGACCCAGCACGTCCTGAAGGTGGAAAGCAGCCGAGACGACATCTTTGAACTCCAAGCCTTCATCGGGGTCGAGATCGAACACAAGCCGGTCGGCCTTCTCGACGTCCTCGATCCGAGCGCCCCAGCCATGGAATTCGATCGTGCCCATTTGGACGCAGGTCAGAAGTCCAGCGGGCGTGTCCACGAACAGATAGGGCTCGTCATGCCCATCCTTCTCGCGGATCGCGACGTGCTTGACCTCGTCACCAAAACTGCCGGCATCATGCTTCTGGAAGAAGCATTTCTTGTCTCGCCCTTGCGGGCAGCGCACCAGACTGATCGGCCGGCTGCCGCTCCAGGGCAGCATGATCTCCGCAACGGCTTCATAATAGTCAGCGAGTTGCCCCTTGGTGAGCTTGCCCTCGGGAAAGATGACGCGCTCGCGATTGCTGATCTTGACGGTACTGGTAGCGGCCGGAGCGGTCAGATCGCCGACCGGCGTTTCGGTTTCGACCACAACCGCTTCGGGCTTTTTATCCTCTCGAAGGCCCAGATAACTCGAATGGCGCAATACGCCTTCGTGGGTAAACTCGATGAAGGCGACCTCGGCGACGAGCTTCGGTTTGATCCAATGGGCGCCGCGCACGGCAGCCCGGGGTGCTTCCACGGTTGCGGTCTTCTGTTCGAGCGGCGTCATCAACACCATCAGGCGCTCGATCTCGTCGCCCGTGAACCCAGTTCCAACCTTCCCCGCGTATCGCAGTACGCCCTTCTCGTTCACTCCCAGCAGCAAAGCGCGAAAGCCCCGCTGCTTGTCCGAGGGTGTCCATCCGACGACGACAAACTCCTGGCGGCGGATGCACTTGGTCTTGACCCAGGTCCCCGAGCGCGCGCCAGAATAGCGCGCGTCGGTGCGTTTTGAGATGACGCCCTCCAGTCCCGCAGCGCAAAAACTGTCGAAAAGCTGCTCGCCGCGCCCGATTATATGGTCGGAATAGCGCAGATGGCCCTGGCCCTCGCCGATCAGCGCGGCGAGAAGCTCCTTGCGTTCCAGCAACGGCCGTTTCGTCAGATCTTCGCCGTTGAGCTCGATCAAGTCGAATGCGAAATAATCGATCGCGTTCGGGTCGTCCTTGAGCGCTGCCTGCAAAGCCTGGAAACTGGTCCTGCCGTCGGGCAAGACCACGACCGCTTCACCGTCGATCAAGGCGCTTTCAGCATCGAGCGTGACCGCGTCGGCGATCAGTCCGGCGAACCGGTCCGACCAGTCCAACCCCGAGCGCGTGTAGGCGCGGCCTTCGCCATTGCCGATGGCAAGCAGCGTGCGGTATCCGTCATATTTAAGCTCGTGCAGCCAGCGATCACCCGGCGGCACATGGTCGACAAGAGTCGCCAGCTGCACGGGCTGGAACGGCGGCAGGATACGGCCAGCTTTCCTGCGCTTCGTCGCCCTGGCAGGCTTCCTGACTTGCGCCTTGGCTGAAGCTGGAGCCGCCGGCGATGCCTTTGCCTTCGATCTCGCAACCGGTTTGCCCGCAGCGATCTCCTCCATCGTGCGGCCGCTGTCGATACTGGTCAGGTGGAGCCCGATCAGATCGTCCGAGCCGCCGGCAAAGGCATCGTTTACCTTGCGCAATATCCAGTTCTCGGCCTTTTCCCTGCCGCGCGGCTTCAGACGAAAAAGGATCCATTCGCCCTGCATCCGGCGCCCATGGAGAGTGAAATGGAGGTGACCTTCGGGCAGGGTCGTACGCGGATCCTTGCCGGCGATCGGTTCCCATGTTCCGTTGTCCCACAGCATGACAGTGCCGCCGCCATACTCGCCCTTGGGGATGGTGCCCTCGAACCGGGCATAGTCGAGCGGATGGTCCTCGGTCCGCACAGCCAGCCTCTTGTCATCCGGATTGGCACTGGGCCCGCGCGTGACGGCCCAGCTCAGGAGAACGCCGTCCAGCTCCAGTCTGAAATCATAGTGTAGACGGGACGCGGCATGCTTCTGGACGACAAAGCCATTGCCGGCGGCGGGCTGTGTCGCCCCGGAGGGTTCGGCGGTGCGCGCGAAATCACGCTTGGCGCGGTAGGTGGCGAGCCTGTCCTCCTTCTTGGTCTGAACGTTCGGCATGTTGGTCCCGGATTCCTTCGCTCCCTTAATTCGCGGATGCCATGACTCGTTCCTGCGTCGCTCAGGCCTGACAAGCGCGGCTAAACTGGACTTCGATCATTCGGGGGCGATTGATCGCGCGAACCGGTAGCTTGTCTGCTCAAACTTCAATGTCCGGAAGAAATTGTGGGCATTTTTCACATCGATGTCGCTCATCGCTTCGAGCCGCGTGCAACCTTTCTTGCGAAGCGACGTCACGGCTTTATCTACCATAGCGGTGGCGATGCCCTTTCTTCGATGTGCGTGGGCAACGAGCAGCAACGTCAGTCTGCCGACCAGCCCATGCTGGAGCGTGGGTATGACAGCCCAGGCGCAGCATCCGACGACTTCTCCGAATTCAGCAACGGCCATGCCGGCTTCCGCCTTGAGCGCTGCTTTCAAGTTCCGGGCCACACCGAGTTCGTCCAGCCTTACCCCGGACAGCTGTCGCACCAACGGAACGAGCGCTTCCGCGTCGGCTGCCGTTGCGGCGCGGATGAGCAGCTTCGGCTCGGGTGCCGGCGCAGGGGCGGGACGGCGGCCGCTTGGGCGAGATGCTGAACTGACACGCGCGGCCACTTTGGCGGCGGGATTATGCCGATCTCTTGGCTGATCTTCGGCCTCGCTCCGACTTTTTGGATATTCTCTGCTTAACGGTTCTGGCTGTTCTCCAGACCTGCGTTTTGAGCGTGGCCGGATGGCCGATTCCAGACGTTGATCGTCGTCATCATTGCCGCCTGAGGGTCGGGCTTTCGATGCTGGTCTGGCGGGGGTGCTTTCCGCTGATTCCTTCCAAGTGCTGGCGGCACCGGCCCGCAAATAGGTCTCGATATCTTGCGCCGACGCTTCCAGCCCTTGTGCGCCAATGCCGAGCAGCGGCTTGCCGGCTGCATCGATCAGCCCGAACTTGCCATAGTCGCCGACGCCGGGTTTGCGCCTGCGTGATTTTACAAGCTTGAGGCCACGATGCTCGGCCATGTCGCGCAGTTTTTGGTCGGTCGCCACCTGTGCCATCTCACGACAACCCTTTAGCTGGCCCCCGGTTCATGGAGCCTCGAAACGCCATGTCGGCGCAGGACTTTCATCCGGCCTTGTTTCTGATTCGGCTCGACTGCCGAAAGGGAACGCGACATTGGTTCTTTCGATAGATGCTGATGCGCGCATATCGCTTTAACCAGTCTTCGATGATCGAGCGTGTCGCGTTCGATGATGACGCACACACGCTGAGTATCTCGTTCCGTCAGACCGGCAAATACCTCTACTATGACGTGCCTGCCACCATCTTTGACGAGCTGTGCAAAGCCGTCTCGGTGGGCACATAATTCAACGAGCAGATCAAGGGGCGCTTCGCGTGCCGTCGCGACCCCGAACGCCGGCGCTTTGGCCCGAAGGATGAATAACCTTCAGGCTTTCCCGAGCACCTGGTATACCGACATCAAATGCTGTCCTGCAATGGCGCGGGCGCGCGGCGATCGCACGGTCTCCTCATTGGTTTCGTGGAGCATTGTCAGCATATCAAGCAGTTCCTGACGGGGCATGCCGGTTTCGAGCAAGTGCGTGCCGATCAGAGCCACCAGATTGCTCCAGAGCGTGATCGCGCCCTCCGCGAACGCAGCATCATCATCTTCGCTGCCGGAAGCCTTGCAAATTGGATCGGTCATGAATTTACGCCCGCTTGCGCGTCGTCGCCGGCGACTTCGCAGCCGGCTTTTTATCGGTGCTCTTCGCAGCCTTTTGGGCAGGCGCTTTCTTCGCAGCGGGTTTGGAATCGCTGCTGCCAAGTGATTTCTTGAGCGCGGCCATCAGATCGACGACGTTGCTGCCGCGCGGATCGGCTTCGCTATCGTCCGCATCGATGTTGAGGGTCTTTCCCTTCTTCTTGCGCTCGATCAGGTCCTTGAGCGCATCGACATAGCGGTCATGGAAGTCGCTGGCATCGAACTTGCCAGTCTTCTTGTCGATCAGCGTCGTGGCGAGATCGAGGAGTTCGTCATCGGGATCGCTATCGCCTATTTCGCGGAAATAACTCGCCGCCTTGTTGACCTCGTCGGCATAACGCAGGGTTTCCATGACCATTCCGCGGCCGCAGGCTTTGATGCTGACGACATATTCCCGCCCGCGCATCGCTAGCTGGCCAAGTCCTGTTTTCCGGCTGCGCCGAAGCGCCTCCCGCAGCACCATGAAGGCTTCCTCGGCCAGGTCGTCGGCCGGCACGACATAATAGGGCTTTTCAAAATAGATCGGGTCGATGTCGTGGCTATCTACAAACTGTGTCAGTTCGAGCGTCTTCTTGCTCTCCAGCTTGACGCCCTCGATCTCCTTCTCATCGAGCAGGACATACTCGCCCTTGGCATATTCAAAGCCCTTGACGATCTCATCGAGATCGACCGGGCCGATGCCAGGCACGACCTTTTCATATTTGATTCGCTTGCCCGACGGCTCATGAATTTGATTGAATGCGATGGTCGCGCCGCTCTTGGTCGCCGAATAGATTTCGACAGGGATCGAAACCAGGGCCAGCCTTATCTGGCCTTTCCAATAAGGTCGTGCAGCCATGATTATCTCCAACGCATTCTCCGGATAACTTTCTGCGGCGGGCAGCGTTCCAAGTCCGAGAGCCGCCCCGCCTCGTTATAGAACGGCCGCAGCTTCTCCCGGATGCCGTCCAGATCCGCGACGTGATCCAACGTCCACGACATGTCGCTATGGGAACATGATCTTCCAGGCTGAAGCTGTAGAATAGCGCCTCCCGCATCACCCTCCGATCACCAATTAGAGCCTGTCTCCTGACGACAAGGTCAGTGAATCCGGACAGCCATTACTGCAAGGCAGGGTTTTCACCGCTATCGGACCCAAATCGGACGCTCGGCAATCAAATCTGGGGCCTTAGGTGCTGACCGTCCGGTTTCGGCCAGTATTGGGTATCCGAAATAGCATAGTTGACCCGTCCACCTGTGAGCCGAAAATCGACGGCTAGATGGCCCGCACAGGCTTCGCCCGGCCATTGATATCGGGTTGGCGGGGCAAGTCGCGAAAAGGTGCGGAAGTGGGGATGGTTCAGGCAGGGAAGTCCGTCAGTGCCGCTGCAGCTATCATCCATTGCCGCAAAGATCGCATCGGTCGTTCTTGCTTGGTCCTCGGGCGATGCGTGTCGGGACGCTCAAGCGGTGAAGAAGAAAAATACCGGCCCGCGACAGGTGCAGATGTTGCGGGCCGATAGGGAGGGGCTCTTAGAACTTTCCCTGCAGGCGCACGCCATAGGTTCGGGGCGCTGCGAACTGGTAGAAGTTGGTGCCGGTGAAGGAGCCGATGCTGGCGCCGGTCAGGATCACCGAGTTGGTGAGGTTGCGACCATAGGCCTGCAGGCTCCACGCGCCATTCGGTGCCGTGTAGGTCAGGCTGGCGTCGACGGTCTCATAGGCCTTCTGACGGTCGTTCGGATTATTGTAGAAGGTCAGATAGGATTTGGAGCGCCAGGTCGCCTGGACGCGCGGCGTGATGTTGCCGCCATTGGGCAGGTCGAACATATGTTCATAGCCGCCTGACAGCGCCCAGTCGGGCGCCTGGATCAGGCGGTTGCCGGCGAGGTCGACATTGACACCGCCGGTGTTGACCTCGAACGTCTTGAATCGAGCGTGCAACCAGTTGATCGATAGATCGACCGAGTCACTGTTGCTCGCCTTCCATTCGATCTGCGCTTCTAGGCCCTTCACGCGGGAACTACCCGCGTTCAGCACCTGCACGCCCTGGGTCGTGGTCTGGCTAACCTGCTGGTCGCTATAATCATACAGGAAGCCGGTCAGATTCAGCTGCAGGCTGTTGTCCAGAAGGCGGTTCTTTGATCCGATCTCATAGGCGATCACGGTTTCCGGGCCATAGGCGTTGATCGAGGTGAAGCCGCCAGATTTGTAGCCCTTATCGACCTTCGCGTAGATCAGGTTGCGCGAGGTCGCCTGATAATCCAGCCCGATATGGTAGGAGACGTCACTGTCGCGCGAACGGTCATCGGTCGGCGCATAGTTCAGCACCGGCTGGGTGACCGGCGGGTTGACCAGGCTGGGGCCGTTAAGGGCATAGCCGGTGCGGGTCTTGGTGTCCTGTGACCAGCGGATACCGGCGCTGGCTTTCAACTGGTCAGTAAAGGCATAGGAGACCTGACCGAACGCCGCCTTGGACTTGACGCCGACATCATAATGATAGTCGCGCAGCAGGACGATATCGCCATTGGGGTTGACGTAATTTTGCGAGCGGACCTCGAGATCCTGCTTGTAATAATAGAGGCCCGTCTGCCAGGTGAAGGGACCATCATTGTTCGATGACAGACGCAGCTCATGGCTATAGTCGTCAGAAAATTCGCCGGCGTGGAAGACATATGACTTCGTGGCGGTACCATCATTGTCGAAGGTCTGGTCCTTGTCGACGCCGACATAGCCGAACAGATAGGTCAGCTTGGCGGGACCGAAATCATAATCGACCTGTGCCGATGCGGTCTTGCGCGTCAGATTATAGTCATTGTCGAAGTTGAGCGGGACGTTGGACACTTCGTCCGGATCGGTCGGCGGGGTTGGGCGGGTCGTGGGATAGCCCGCCTGCACCGGGCCGAAGCCGGTCTGCTTGAGATAGCCGCCCGACAGCAGCACGCTCAAATTGCTGGTCGGCTTGAACAACAATTGCAAGCGGCCGCCGCGCGAATTTTCGTCATCGCCACGACGGCCATTGCCCACGCTGCGATAGCCTTCATGGTCGCGACTGATGCCCGACGCGCGGATCGCCAGCTTGTCCGACAGGGGCACATTGACCGCGCCTTCGATGTTGATCGTGTTGTAGTTGCCGGCATCAACCGCCGCATAGCCACCAAAGTCGTCGAGCTGCGGACGTTTGGAGATGACGTTGATAACGCCGCCGGTCGCGTTGCGGCCATAAAGCGTGCCCTGCGGACCACGCAGAACTTCGATCCGATCAAGGTCGAAGAAGGCGGCGTTCATACCGGCCGGGCGCTGCAGGAAAATGCCGTCCATGTTGATCGCGACGGCGGGATCGCCAATTTCCGAGGTGTCGCGGCCAGATACGCCGCGCACGGTGACGATCGTATTCGCGCCCGACTGGCCGAACTGTACGCCCGGCGCGACCGCTTGGAGCGATTCCATGTTGGCAACGCCATTCTTGGCAAGCTTGTCCGAGGTCACGACGTCGATGGCGATCGCCGTTCTCTGGACGTTCGCTTCGCGCTTTTCGGCGGTCACGACGATATCGGCCAGTCCGACTCCGTCATCTTGCTGTGCGGCGGGTGCGCTGTCCTGCGCATGCGCGGTAAGCGGCATGGCAGCAGCGAGCGCCAGCAGGCTGACGGCGTGAAATGTGCGAAATGCCTTCATGACTCAGAACCTCTCCCTGATGAGCGATGGGTCGCCCTTTTCAATGGGGTGTTCGCTAGGTCAGAGCAGGCCGCGCCGTCAACGATTTGTATCCCGAATTGTCTGAAAGCTGCCGATCAATGTTAAATTATCGCATAAACCGCCTTGAATGGGATACAAAATATTGACGAGTAAGGGTGCTTCTCCTAGCCCGGCATGCGAAAGGATATGGGTCCGTAGCTATCCATGAGGTCCTTGGACAAATAATGAGGAGCGGGTGATGAGAGACGATAACAGCGCTGCGAGCCAGGCGCGCCGACGCTATCTATTAATTGCGCTCGTCTTTTTCGGCACCGTCCTCAGCTATGTCGACCGCCAGGTTCTGGCGCTTCTCAAGCCGACGCTGGAGGCAACCTTTCATTGGAGCGACGAGGATTTTGCGCATCTGGGGTCCGCTTTCAGCCTCGCAATGGCGACGTCCGTCCTTTTTTCCGGTTGGCTGGTCGATCGCTTCGGTGTGCGGATCGCCTATGGCTGGGCGGTCGCGATCTGGAGCCTTGCCGGCATGGCGCATGCCGCCGCGGCGACGGTCACGCAATTCGTTCTGGCGCGGGTGACGCTGGCGCTGGGCGAATCGGTCTCCGGCCCGGCGACGGTCAAGGCAACGGCGCAATATCTGCCGTTGCGCGAGCGCTCCTTCGGCCTTGGCATCATCACGACGGCACCCAGCATCGGCGCAATCATGACGCCGCTGGTGATCCCGCCCGTCGCCGTGCTGTTCGGCTGGCAGTCAGCCTTTCTGTTGACCGGTGGCCTTGGCGTCATCTGGGTTTTTCTGTGGGTGGTCGGCACCCGCCATCTGCGTGCCCCCAGAGCGGTTTCCGTTGCGCCTGCGAAGGCCGGCGTAGACTGGGCTGCGCTCTTTTCCGACCGGCGCACCTGGGCGATTACGGGATCGAAAGCGATGGCCGACATGGTCTGGTGGTTCCTGCTGTTCTGGATTCCGGACCTGTTCAGCAAGGTGTTCGGCCTGAGCCAGGCGCAGATCGGCGGGCCCGTGGCGTTGACCTATGCGATGGCGGCGCTGGGCGCGCTGGCAAGTGGCGGCCTTTTCCCTATGTTTCTGCGCAAGGGCCTGTCTTTCAACGCGGCGCGCAAATTGTCGATGCTGTGCTTCGCCGTGCTGATCCTGCCGCTGCCGCTGGCGCTGTTCATGGGCAGCCCCTGGGCGGCGGCGGCGATCATCGGCGTTGCGCTGTTCGCGCATAATGGCTTCGTCACCAACATCTTTGGCGTCACAGCCGATATCATCCCTCTGCAGCGCGTCGGCACGGTGACAGCGCTCAGTTCGGTTGCCGGCAATCTCAGCGGCATGGGCATGATCGAGTTTGCCGGGTGGTCGCTGACCAACGGGCATGGCTATTGGCCAATGTTCGCGGTGGCCTCGGTCGCTTATCTGGCAGCGACCCTGTTCCTGCATCTGGTTGTACCCAGCATCGTCCCGGTACATGACATGCCGGGCTCGGCCGGCTGAGGCGGAGGGAGGGGCGCATGCCTGCGGCGTTGACAGCGGCCCGATAATCCCGCTCTGGTCCATCGCATGAGCAACACGACGCTGGAAAATACTCTCAAGGAAATGATCCTGCGCGAAGAGTTTGCGCCGGGCGAACGGCTGACCGAGGCGGGGCTTGCCGAGCGGCTGGGCGTGTCGCGCACGCCGGTCCGCAACATTTTGCCGCTGCTGGCCGCCGAGGGGTTCCTCAGTCCAGTGGGCAAGCGCGGCTATGTGGTCAGCGCGTTCAGCGAGCGGGAGATCTACGAAGCGCTGGATTTGCGCGCGACGCTGGAAGGCTGGGCCGCGCGCGCGATTGCCGAGCGCGGCGCCGATCTCGATCTCTTGCGGCAGTTGGACGCGTGCCTGTCGGAGGGCGACGCGATCTTTGAGAAGCATCATCTCGATCGCGAGGATGAACTGCAATATGGCCGGATGAACGAGCGCTTCCATCAGTTGATGATCGATGGCTGCCAGTCGCCCATATTGTCGATGTTCATCGAGCGGCTGAACAATGTTCCCTTCGTCGCGCCGTCGGTGATTGTCTTCGACCAGGTGGGATTGCGCCACGCTTTCACCATGCTGCATCGGGCGCATGGCTTTCACCACGCGATCGTCGACGCGGTTCGCAAGGGCGACGGCGTGCGTGCGGAAATGCTGTTTCGTGAACATGCCAATCATCAGCGGGTGAGCATGTTCGAACGCCGCAAGGCGGAGCAGGCGCCGAGCGCTGATACACCTCAAAAGCCGGAGCCGAGGCGTCGCCGCAAGCCCGCGAATGTCTGATATCGTATTTTTGGGATCCTGAACTGCGATAATTGTCGGAAAAATTCTGGATTTTTCTACGTAACGTATCCTAAATTGATGATGGGCATGTCGACGGCTTTGGCCGTCGGCAGGCGGCGATGTTCCGTGTGCCGGTGCTGCATCTGCCCGAGGCGAATCCAGACAGAAGCGAGACAAGCATGCCGTCCTCCCGTCCTCCTTTCCGCGCCGATCATGTCGGCAGTCTCCTTCGGCCCCAAGCCCTGCGCGAGGCGCGCGCGCGCTGGCAGGCCGGGGAGATCGATCGCAGCGCGCTCGCCGCAGTCGAGGACAGGGCGATCCGGGATGTCATCGCGCTACAGGAATCGGCCGGCCTTCAGAGCGTGACGGACGGCGAGTTTCGCCGCACCGCCTGGCATCTCGACTTCCTGACCGGCTTCGAGGGCATCGACGCGACGGGCGAGGGCTATGCGGTCAGTTTCAAGAGCGCCGATGGGCAGGTGGCCTCCACCTCCTCGATGCTGCGCGTTACCGGCAAGATCACGCGCCCCAAACCGATCATGGTCGACCATTTCGACTTTCTGCAGGCGAACACCAGCCGTACCGCCAAATTCACCATCCCGTCTGCCACCTATATCCATATGCGCGGCGGCCGATCCGTGGTGGACGCTACCGCCTATCCCGATATGGACGAATTCTGGTCGGACCTTGCAAACGCCTATCAGCAGGAAGTGGCGGATCTGGCGGCTGCCGGCTGCACCTATCTGCAGATGGACGACGTGTCCTTTGCCACCATATGCGACGAGAATGTACGCGAACGGGTCCGCGCTGATGGCGAAAATCCCGATGATCTGCCCACGCTCTATACCCGCATCGTCAATTCGATGGTCGCAAATCGGCCCGAGGGCATGGCGGTGACGGTGCACACCTGCCGTGGTAATCATCGCAGCATGTGGATGGCCGAAGGCGGCTATGAAGCAGTCGCGGAAGCCGTGTTCAGCGGGCTGGAGGTCGATGGCCTGTTCCTGGAATATGACACGAACCGTGCCGGCGGGTTCGAACCGCTGCGTTTCGTGCCGAAGGGCCGTCGCGTGGTGCTGGGTCTGGTGTCCAGCAAGGTGGCCGCGGTGGAGGATCGTGAACAGATACTACGCCGCATCGATGAGGCGTCTAACTACATCGATGTCGATCAGCTCTGCATCAGTCCGCAGTGCGGCTTCGCGTCGACCGAGGCGGGCAATGCACTCAGCGAGGACGATGAGAAGCGGAAGCTGGAGCTGCTGGTAGATGTCGCCACGCAGGTCTGGGGCGAACTGTAAGGCGTGCCGCGCGGGCGACGATGTCGCCCGCGCCCCAGTCGCCTCATGCCACCGTGCGCGATGGCTCCGCTACGCCTGGATCGGCTGGCCGTAGCATCCAGGGCGACAGGCTGTTGATGCCCATGTCGATCTCTTTGAAGATCGCGGCTAGCGCGCCGAGTTCGGTGGCGTTATCGGCAATCTCAGCTACGCGGAATTCCGTACCCGCGCCCACCGCCTTCAGATTGATGATCTCCGAAGAGGCGCGCAATCCGCCCATGACGATGTCACCGGCATGACCCAACACGCCACCTATCGCGATCACGCGCGGCCCCATCACCCGGACCACCGTCGCCAGCGCCTTGCCAAGCCGCAGCCCGGTTTCGGACAGGACGCGCTGGCAGGCGGCATCGCCGTGCTGAGCGCTGTGGATCACCTCCTCCAGCGAGCGCTTGGGTACAGTCTGATGGGGAAGGGCATTCAGGATCGCGCGTTCGGTCGCCAGGCTGGTAAGGCAGCCCCGGCTGCCGCAGAAGCACAGGTCGCCGGCATCCTCTATCACCATATGGCCGATCTCTCCGGCAAGCCCGGTGCCGCCATGATAGATTGCGCCATTGATGACGAAGCCGCCGCCAATACCCTGCGCGCAGGTGATGTTGAGGAAGTCGCTGCATCCTCTGCCCGCGCCCCAGGACCATTCGGCCAGCGCCGCCAGATTGGCGTCATTGTCGACGATGACCGGGATGCGTAGGTTCTTGACGAAATATTTCTGGATTTCGACCTGTTTCCAATGGGGTAGGCGCTGCCAGGCCCAGGGCGCGATCGCACCCGTCGTTCGGTCGATCGGGCCCATGATGGCTATGGCCGCGCCGACCAGCGGTGCACCGCGCTGCCGGGCGATCGACGCGATCCGGTGTATGAGGTCCAGCGCCATGGACGGGGTGGGGGCTGCATCGTGATATTCTGGCAGATGGGTCGAAAGCAGGTCGGTCCGTTCCTGAACGCTGAAGTCGAACAGGATGGCGTGCACCGCGCTTTCGGTCACGGTGACCGTGACGATCGATTCCTTCGTAGAGGCCAGACAGACCAGCGCTTCGCGCTTGTTCTTCCATTCATATTGGACAGCGCCCTGATCGCGCAGGGCCTGGACGATATGATTGACGGTCGCGCGCGATAATCCTGTCGCGCGCGAGATCGTCGCCTGGCTCGACGGGCCGGTCGCGCGCAGGAAATTCAACACTTCCTGCACATTGCCGCTGCGATCGGCGCGCGCGCTGCGCTTGCTGGAGGGGGCGGTCATGAGCGCATGATGTGTTGGACTCGATGGATCGTCAAGGATGATTGTACGGGATGTGATCAAATATCCAATAAATGCATTATAATCGTTCGGGATAACGCGCTGCGGTACAGGGTTATCATCGCGGAACTGGCAGCATTATACCTGGATTAACCGCCTTTTCATGTGCGCTGCAGCATGAAACGATCGAAATCCGAACATTTTTCAAGTTGATAAATCTCGCTGTTCGGCGCTTTTTGCGGCCGTCCGGCGCAGCTCAAGCTGATGGCGAGTATAAGCGTTCGGTTAATAAATGATTCTTCGGGAGGAAGTCATGAGAGCGTTCCACTTTACCAGTTCGGCGATCGCCCTAGGTTTCGCCGCGCTTCAGGCTGCGCCGGCTTCGGCGCAGGATAGCGCGGCTGTGCCACAGGCTACTAATGATGCTGCACCGGACACGGCCGAGATCGTCGTTACCGCGCTGCGCCGCGACCAGGCGCTCAGCAAGGCGCCCGTCGCCATTGCCGCCGTCGGTGGCGAGAAGCTGATGTCAGAAGGCGTCACCAGCGCAAAGGACCTGCAGAACGTCATTCCAAACGTCCAGCTCGGGCCGGCGGGTTTTGCCATTCGCGGCGTCGCCAGCTCGGACTTTTCGGAAAAGGGCGACCCGTCGACCGCCTATAATCTGGATGGCGTGAATATTGCCCGCCCGACCGAGCAGACGCTGACCATGTTCGACGTCAGCCGGGTCGAGGTGCTGCGCGGGCCGCAGGGTACGCTTTATGGCCGCAACGCCACCGCCGGCGTCATCAACGTCATCACCAACCGTCCGACTCAGAAGTTCGAGGGGTCGGGATCGATCGAATATGGCAATTACGACACCGTCCGCCTGAACGGCATGGTCAATGCCCCGATCACCGACAGCATCGCCTTCCGCCTGGCAGGCGCCTACAATAATCATGACGGTTTCACCGAGACCCATGACGGTCATGGCAAGCTGGACGACCAGAATGATTTCGGCCTGCGCGCCGGCCTGCTGTTCGACATTGGCAGCGCGACCACACTTTTTGTGTCGGGCGATTATGAGCAGTCGCACACCAATGGTCAGGCTCGCATTGCCGTGGAGCGCGCTGTCGCCCAGAATGACGATCACAGCCTGCGCTACCAGAATCCGGGCGTCGACACCTATAGCCGCTTCAATTCAGGCGGCGTCACCGCCGAACTCAATTCGGACCTCGGCTTTGCCAAGCTGACCTATCTATTCGGATGGCGCAAGTCGACCTGGCGGGAACGGGCGAGCCGCAACGATATCCCGGCGGATGCGGGCGTGCCCAATGGTGATTTCATCTCTTACCAGAATCACCAGCAGGATTCGCACGAACTGCGCCTCGCCTCGCAGGGTAGCGGCCCGTTGTCCTGGGTCGTGGGCGCTTATTATTTCCATGAGAAGACCTACACGGCACCGATCCTGGACTTCGTGAACCAGGGCTTCACGCTCAGCTACGACCTCAATGCCTCGGCCAAATCCTATGCCGGCTTCGGGCAGGCCACCTACGAAGTAACGCCGGGCGTTCGTGTGACCGGGGGGCTACGCTACACCAAGGACAGCAAGGATCGCACGGGCACGCAATATTTCACGCTGAACGCACTCGATCTGACCTTCCCGTCCAACTATGACGGCCATTATCCGGGCGGTGGCATTTCCGGATCGCGCTGGACCTGGAAGGGCAGCGTCGAAGGCGAAATCAGCGCGTCCATCCTGGCCTATGCCAGCGTGACGTCGGGCTACAAGGCGGGTGGCTTCAACGACGGCAGCCCGGCCGACCTCAGCTCGGTGCCCTTCTATTACAAGCCGGAATCGATCATCTCCTACGAAGCCGGCATCAAGGGTACGGCGCTCGACCGTGCGCTCTATTTCAGCCTGACGGGCTTCTATTACGACTATCAGGATCTACAACTCGGCCTGGTCAAGACCACCGGTGGCGCGGTCACGCTCAACGTGCCCAAGGCGAAGGTCAAGGGCATCGAGCTGGAGGGCAATTATCGTGTCGGCTCCGGCACGAAGATCGACTATTCGCTCGCCTATCTGGACGCGACCTATGGCGACTTCCGCCCGCTGGAGAGCGATCCGACGATCAATTTCAAGGGCACGCCGCTCGATCGTTCGCCCAAATGGACTGGGCGCATCGGCGTGACACAGGACTTCCCGTTGGCCAATGGCGGGCGGGTTTCCGGCAGCGCGGCACTCAAATTCTCCAGCTCCTATGTGGTGACGGACAACAACACCGCGAACCAGATCAAGCAGGGCAGCTATACCCGCACCGATCTGCAGCTTGGCTATTTCGCGCCGGAAGACCGCTGGTACGTGCAGGCCTACGCCAAGAACCTGGAAAATAAGCGATTGCTGGGCGTCTACGAACTCCAGTCCTTCACCCTGTCCGATCCGCGCCAATATGGCGTTCGGGCGGGCTTCAAATTCTGATCGAGGTCACGGCCTCTCCCTCGGGCGCCCGCAGGTCATGCCGGTGGGCGTCTCTCTCTTGCTACTGGAATTGAACGACCCGATGGACAGGCAGTTTGATGTGATCGTTGTGGGTTCCGGCGCGGCCGGCAGCTTCGCCGCGATGGGCCTCACCGAACAGGGGCTTGATGTTCTGCTGCTGGAAGCGGGCCGGACGATCACTACTGATGATTTTCCCATCAACCTTTCCGGCCCCAAGGAAAAGGGCGTTCAGCTTTGGGCTCGCATCCGGGCGTCGGTGACGGGGCAGCCGCTCCAGTCGCGCGTCGCGCTCTATGCGCAGCAGCAGCGCCATCTGTTCGTCAAGGACAGCGATCACCCTTATAGCACCGACAAGGATGCACCTTTTCTCTGGATCCGGGGCAAGCAACTGGGCGGCCGGCTGCATACGTTTGGCCGCGTGCTGATGCGCTGGTCCGACGGCGACTTCAAGGCGGCGAACCGTGACGGCTTTGGCGAAAACTGGCCGATCGCCTATGCCGCTCTTGCCTCTTACTATGCCCGCGTCGAGGAGACGCTGGGCGTGCGCGGCTGCCCGGAGGGCGTGCCGAGCATCCCCGACGGTCACTATGCCGGCCCGTCAAAGCTGACGGCGGCCGAGCGCGACTTCAAGCAAGCGACCGAGCAGCATTGGCCGGGGCGCAAAGCGACCTCCTGGCGCTATATGCCGCCCAATATCAAGCGCGTGCCGGTGCCGATCCTGAAGGCACAGGAGACGGGAAAGCTCACGATCCGTTCGGAAGCGATCGCTCGCCGCATCCTGACCGATCCGGCGACGGGCGCGGCGACCGGCGTCGAATTTGTCGATGCCCACAGCAAGCAGGTCGAAACCGTGCGCGCGGGCGCCGTCATGGTCTGTGCATCCGCGATCGAGTCCGTGCGCCTGCTGCTGAATTCCGCAGGTGGCAAGCATCCTAACGGCGTCGGCAATAACAACGATATGCTGGGTCGCTATTTCATGGACCAGATGCCGTCCATGATCATGGGCACGGTGCCGGGGCGGACCGGTTGGGAAGCCGATGACACGGTGCCGGCCGATCCCTTCTACGGCGTGGGCGGCGGCGTCTATATCCCGCGTTGGGAAAATGTCCTGTCGCAGACCAATGGTGATTTCCTGCGTGGCTATGGCTATCAGGGGACGATCGGCCGCCTGTTCTCGCCCGAGGGCAATGCCGCCAAGTTCGGCATCATGGGCTTTGGCGAAATGCTGCCCAATGCCGACAACCGCATCAGCCTGCACCGATCGCGCAAGGACAGATGGGGCATCCCCATCCCGCATATCCGCTGCAAGATGGGCGACAATGATGTCAAAGTTCTGCGCGCCCAGTCGAAGGCGATCTTCGAGATGGCCGAAAATGCGGGGCTGGAAACGGAATTTGTCGGCAACGGGCTGGGGCTGGAGGAGCATGGGCGCGGGATCTTCCCCGATGCCGACTGGTTCAGCCGGATGCTGGTGCGGATGAACTTTACCAAGAGCATGGCGATGGGCGCGGCGATCCACGAAAGCGGCGGCGCGCGTATGGGCAGCGACCCGGCGACGTCGGTGCTGAACGGAGATAATCAGGTCTGGGATGCGCCGAACCTGTTCGTGACGGACGCGAGCAGCTTCACGACCGGCGGTACCAGCGGGACGACGCTGACCATCATGGCGCTCAGCCTGCGGGCGAGTGCGCGCGTCGCCAGGCTGTTGTCGGCAAGACAGGCCTGATCCCACGACGCCACGGAGAGAATATATGCCAGGGATCATAGCAGGCGCGCAGACGGAATTGAGGCCGGTCGGGTTCGGCGAGATGGATGGGCGCGTGCCTTTCCTGCTCGCGCGGCTCAGCCTGGTGACACTGGTCGAATTCATCGTCTTTGGCGCCTGGTTCGCGACACTGGGCCTGGTGCTCGCGAGCAACGGGCTCGATAGCATCATCGGCCCCGCCTATCTGATCAGCGCGATCGCGGCGATCCTGTCGCCCCTGTTCCTGGGGGCGCTGGGCGATCGCTATCTGGCGCCGCGCAACGTTCTGGCCATTGCCCATGCCGTGGGCGCGGTGCTTCTGGCGCTGCTACCGCATGCAATAGAGTCGCATAACGCCACGCTGACGCTGGCGCTGATCTTCGTCTATATGTGCAGCTTTCAGCCGACGCTGGGCCTCATCAATTCGATCTCGCTGACGCTGCTGGGCGAAAACCAGAAGCATTTCCCTTATGTCCGGCTGTTCGGGCCGCTCGGCTGGGTCGTGGCGGGACTGGCGATCGGCTGGCTGGGCCTGTCGGCTTCGACCGGCCTTTTCTATTTCGCGGCGATCTTTGCGGTAATCACCGCCATGTCCGCCTTCACCCTGCCGCGCACGCCACCACCGGCCAAAGGCGCACGCTTCTCTCTGGGCGACCTGATCGGCGTCAAGGCGTTGGTGCTGTTCCGCAACCGCACCTTTGCCGTGCTGATGATCTGCACCTTGCTCACCTCGATCTCGCTGGGCGTCTATAACAGTTTCGCGTCGCCCTATCTGGCGGTGCTGGGCATCGACAATGTCGCCGGCGTGCTGGCGCTGGGGCCGATTTCCGAAGTCGTCTTCATCGGCACCATTCCATGGGTTCTGGCGCGCATCGGCATGAAATGGGCGCTGTTCTTCGGCATGCTGATGTGGAGCGTGCGCTTTGCGCTGCTGCTTTTCGCGGCAAAGGGCGGCATGCCCTATGCGATCGGCGCGGTGGCGCTGCATGGCATATGCAACGATTATTTCATTGTCGTCGCCGCCATGTTAATCGCCCGCATCGCCCCGGCCGAACTTGCCGCGCAGGCGCAGGGCTGGCTGATCCTGATGGTGTCGGGCTTTGGCGCGGCGATCGGTTCGGCCGGTTCCGGCGTCATCTACGGCGCGTATGTCATTCCCGCTATGGCCAGCCATGGTGCGTCCGCCTGGTCCCCCATGTGGGTCGGGCCGATCGGCATGGCGATCGTCACCTGCCTGCTGTGGTTGGCATTGTACCGACCGGAACAGCCGAAGCCCGCATGACGGAACGACCCTCCATCCTTCTTCGACAGGATCATAGGCATGTTTGATAATTATCTGATCCGCGCCGACAGTTTGCGCAATGACGTCATCGACGGCGAGATCGTCGGTTTCCAGATGGCGGTGCGCATCGCCAATTATCGCGGCGTCTATCTGTCGCTGCACACCGGCTATTTTCTGGAAGTCGACGGCACGCTCTACCCGCGCGAGGCGCAGAGTTTCGAGGTGAACGGCAAGCCGCCGCGCGGCTTTGATGAGATCAAGGCCGCCGTCCGAGAACATTGGGACTATGACGACGAAGCGATCCTGCACATCCGTGCGCCCGGCGGACTGTCCGCGGGCGCGCATGTCGTGCGTTTCCAGCAATGCGTGATCGCCGCCTATGGCTATCTGCCGACCGACGAAGCCTGGGTGAAGGAACCGCCGACGCCAGGCACCGGCGCAGGATCGGACAAGACACCGCAGATCATCACCTATCATCTGACACTCACCGAAACGGCGGAGGCCTGACATGAAGACCGGTGTTTCGCTCTACAGCTATCAGCAGTCGCATTTCTTCAAGGAACTGACGCTGGAGGACCAGATCCGCGAGGTCAGTGAAAATCTGCCCGGCGCCGACGGGATCGAGATCGTTGACGAAATGTCGCTGCGCTACCCCGATCCAGGCGACGCATTCGTGGTGCAATGGTTCGATTGGATGGAGCGTTACGGCACGGTGCCTGTGTCCATGGACGTGTCCTTCGACGTATTGCAGTTCCGCGATCATGTGATGGATCATGACGAGGTGGCGGAACGGCTGCGCCACGATATCCGGCTGGCGCATCGGCTCGGCTTTGCCAATGTCCGCGTGCTTTCCACCTGTCCGCTGGACGTGATGGTGAAGGCGTTGCCGGAGATCGAGCGGCTGGGCATGCGGCTGGGCAAGGAAGTGCATCAGCCCATGGCGCTGGAAGGGCAGCAGGTCACCGAGATCATCGACTATGCCGAAAAACATAGCATCAACGCGATCGGCATCGTGCCCGACTTTGGCATTTACGGTTTCCGTCCGAGCGAAGTGCTGCTCGCCCAATATGAGCGGCGCGGCGCACAGCCGGAGGCGAGCGCGGCCTCGGTCGAACTTTCCGCGCTGCTGCGCGCAGGGCAGGGGCCGTTCGACTTTGCCGATATTGCCAAGCAGACCGCCGGCAATCTGCGCAGCGAATACAAGCGATTCCTGACCAGCGGCGAGGCCATTACGGCGCTCAAGGGACCGTTCGAGGCGCTGCGTGCCTTCGCCGACGCCCGCGTGCCGCAGGCCAGCGAGCTCGACTATATCGTCGTTGCCGAAGCGATCATGCAATCGCACACATCCTTCGATACGCTGCGCCAGCTGGTGCCGCATGTCGTCAGCTGTCATGGCAAGTTCAACAATATGTCGGAAATTCCCGGCCGGTCCGGCGAATATCAGGACATGGCGATCGATTATGAAGGCACGATCAAGGCGCTGAAGGATGGCGGCTATACCGGCTATATCAACACCGAATATGAAGGGCAGCGCTATTCGCAGGACCGCAGCCGGGCGGAGATGATGGACGAAGTGGAACAGGTCCGCCGCCATCACGAAATGCTGAACCGCCTGATCGCGGCCTGATCGCATGAGCCATGCCGCCCGCCTGATCGCTTATGTCGGTTCCTATGGCTGCGCACCCGGCGCCACGGGCGGAGGCGTCTATGCGCTCGCCGTCGCGGCGGATGGCAGCGACCTGCGCCTGCTGTCGCGGGTCGAGGAGCGGAAGGAGGCGGGCTATCTGGTCTATGCGCCGGAGACGCGGACGCTTTATGCCGTGGACGAGCGCAAGACAGATGGGCGCGGCCCGGTCGATCCGCCCGCCGCCGTCCATGCTTTTGTGGTAGAGGGCGACGGTGCCCTGCGCTTTCTGAACAGTCAGAATGCGCCGGGGCCACGCCCGACCTTCCTCGACTATCATGCGGGCAGCCGATCGCTGGTCTGCGCCAATCATGGCGACTTTCAGCATGTCGAGAAGGTCGTGCGCCTGCCCGATGGCGGTTGGGGCACGGACTATGTCTATGACGATTCCACCCTGCTGCTCTATGGGCTGGAGGTGGACGGACGCATCGGCGCGCTGCGCGATGTCCATGTCTTCGATGGCCATGGTCAGGATCCTAATTTCTCGCCACAAAATGGCGGCCATGCGCAGGCCAGTCCCCACGCTCATTGCGCGGTGATCGATCCGTCGGGCCACCATGTCATCGTCTGCGACAAGGGTACCGACCGTATCCACAGTTTCCGCTTCGGCGACAGGCTGGAGCCGGCCGCGACCTTGCAGATGGCCCCGGAAACCGGGCCGCGCCATATCGCCTTCGACGCGACGGGCGGACACGCCTTCGCCACGCTGGAGTTCGCGTCGGAACTGGCAGCCTTGCGCTTCGATGCGGAGACGGGGGCTTTCACGCTGGTCGATCGGATGTCGACGGTCGCAAGCGACCCCGGCCGTGTCAACGAACCCGCCGATGTCCGCATCCATCGGCGGAGCGGCTGCATCTATGTCAACAATCGCGGCGAGGACAGTCTTGCCTGGTTCGCCTTCGACGGAGAGAAACTCAGCCGGCGCGGCGCCGTGCCGCTCGCGCCGTCGATCCATCCGGGACTCGCCGCGCGCAGTTTCGCCTTCGATCCGTCGGGCACGTTTCTGCTGGTAGCCGATCGCCCGGCGCATCTCGTGCGGGCCTACGGCGTCGATGCGACGACGGGTGATCTGTCGCCGCTGACGGATTTCGCGCTGCCCGATCCCGCCTTTATCGCCTTCGTCGAACTCGATGGAGCGCAACAGTCTGCAGGAGACATTGGATGACCACCGTTTCCGGCCAGCCCCCTCGAGTCGCGATCCTGGGCGCCGGCATGATCGGCGAAGTCCACCGGCGCGCTGCCCTGCTCGCCGGCGCGGAGCTCGTCGGCGTGATGGCATCCTCGCCCGAGCGTTCGGCCGAGGCCGCTACCAAATGGGGCGTGCAGGCGATCGGCTCACTCGATGATCTCGCTGCGCTCGAGCTGGACATGGTCCATGTCTGCAGCCCCAACAATCTGCATGCCGCCCATGTCGAGGCGGCAGTCGCCGCCGGCGCGCATGTGATCTGCGAAAAGCCGCTGGCCGTGGACACGCAGGAGGCGCTGCGCCTGCACGCGCTGGCCGCCGATGCAGGCAGGGTCGCGGCCGTGCCCTTCGTTTACCGCTTCCACCCCCTGATACGCGAAATCCGCGCGCGGCGTGAGGCTGGGGAGTTCGGCGCGTGGCAGCTTCTGCACGGCAGCTATCTGCAGGACTGGCTGCTCTCGCCACAGGCGACGAGTTGGCGCCTGGATTCGGGCGCGGGCGGTCCTTCGCGAGCGTTTGCCGATATCGGATCGCACTGGTGCGACCTCATGGAGTTCGTGACGGGTGAACGGATCGTGTCGGTCATGGCGGCCATGACCATCACCGTGCCGGAACGCCCGGCCGCTTCGCAGCGCAGCTTTTCCGGTGGCGACGCCGCGGGGCCGCTGGCCAAGGTCGATACCGAGGATGCCGCCACGATCCTCTTCCGCACCCAACGCGGCGTACTGGGCAGTGCGGTGATCTCGCAGGTGTCGGCGGGTCGCAAGAACCGGCTTTGGTTCGAGTTTGACGGCGCCAGCAAATCGGCCGTGTTCGATCAGGAAACGCCCGAGACAGTCTGGCTGGGCAGTGAGGACTCGATCGAAATCCTGCACCGCAGTCCGGGGCAGGGGGCGACCGATGCCCGTCGCCTCTCCAGTCTGCCGTCCGGCCATGCGCAGGGTTATGCCCAATGTTTCGAGAATTTCGTGGCGGACAGCTATGCCGCCGTCCGGGGCGAAGGGCCGGCGGGCCTGCCGACCTTCGCCGACGGCCTGCGATCGGCGCGGATCATCGATGCAGTCATCGCGTCGGCGCAAAGTAGCGCATGGGTCGATGTGCCTGCCGAACCGCAGAACTGACGGACGAGAAGGAGTATCATCATGTCGAAAGCCGCGCTTCCCGTCACGCTGTTCACCGGCCAGTGGGTCGATCTGGCTTTGGAAGAGGTCGCCCGCCTGGCCGCCGAATGGGGCTATGACGGGCTGGAAGTCGCCTGTTCGGGGGAGCATCTCGACATATGGCGCGCGGCGGAGGATGACGCATATCTCGCCGATCGGCGCGCAATCCTCGATCGCCATGGCCTGAAACTCTACGCCATCTCCAATCATCTGACCGGACAGGCGATTTGCGATGATCCGATCGACTTCCGTCATCAGGCGATCGTGCGCCCGAAAGTGTGGGGCGATGGCGACGCCGAAGGCGTGCGCCAGCGGGCCGCCGAGGAGATGAAGCTGACCGCCAAGGTCGCGCGCAGGCTGGACGTCGATACGGTGGTAGGCTTTACCGGGTCGAAAATCTGGCCCTATGTCGCGATGTTCCCGCCGGTGCCCGATGCGGTGATCGAGGCTGGGTTCGAGGATTTCGGGAACCGCTGGAACCCGATCCTCGATGTCTTCGACGGCGAGGGCGTGCGCTACGCGCATGAAGTGCATCCGGGCGAAATCGCCTATGATTATTGGTCCAGTGTGCGGACGCTGGAGGCATTGGGCCATCGCAAGGCATTCGGGTTCAACTGGGACCCCTCGCACATGATGTGGCAGAATATCGATCCGGTAGGGTTCATCTGGGACTTTCAGGACCGCATCTATCATGTCGATTGCAAGGATACGCGGCTGCGTCCGCGCAATGGTCGCGCCGGTGTGATGGGGTCGCATCTGCCCTGGGGCGATCCGCGCCGGGGCTGGGACTTCGTGTCGACCGGCCATGGCGATGTGCCATGGGAGGATAGTTTCCGGGCGCTGCGCGCGATTGGCTATGCTGGGCCGATCTCGATCGAGTGGGAAGATGCCGGCATGGACAGGTTGCATGGCGCGAAGGAAGCGGTCGGCTTTGTCCGCTCGCTGCTGTGGGATTTGCCTGGTGTCCGCTTCGACGCGGCGTTCGCGAAAAATCAGGAATAAGACGACCGCCTTTCAGGTGAAAGTCTTGGCGCCTCGCGATCTGCACGCCGTGGGGCGCCGCCCATCAGGTCGATTGTGCCAGTGTCGCGGTCAGTTTTTTCAGGAACAGTGCCTGCGGCTCAGACGGCGCATGGCGTTTCAGCGATATGACCCCGATCTGCCGTTTGGCATCGGGGAAATCGGATTGGATTACGGCCAGCCGCGTCCTCAGTGCTCGCCGCTGCCGCGCCGAGTAGGTCAGCAGGCCGATCGCATCGCTTTCCAGCACCATCCGCTCGGCGAGCGGAAAGGTCACCATCTCGCAAATCTGGAGCGGCGGCGTCATGCCATGTTCCAGCAGCACCGCCTCGAAATATTGCCGTGTCGGGGTGCCGTGCGGGCCAACGATCCAGCTATGATCGACCAGTTGTTCCAGGCTGACCGGGCCTTGGGCCAGGGCATGGCCGGGATGCGCGACGATCGTCAGATATTCGTCGAGGAGCGGCCGTTCGGCGAGCGTGGCGGACGCGTCGCCCCCACGCAACGGCCCGATGATGAAGTCGATTTCCCCGCGCCGCAACGCGTCTGTCAGGGCTGCGTAGCTGCCGGTCACGCCCTGCAACCGGACATGCGGATGATCGCGCAGTATGTGCGCGAACACTTGGACGATGACGTCCTGCTCGGAAAAGGGAAGCAGGCCGACAGCGATGCGCCCGGTCATCTCGCCGGTAAGCGCGCCCAGCATTTCGGGGATGCGGTCGGCATCATGGCGCAACTGGTCGCGCAGCCGACGCAGGATTGCGGCGGAGGGCGTTGCCTCCATGCCCGCCGCATTGCGGGTGAAGAGAGCATGGCCGACGGCTGCATTCGCCTGGGCCAGCGTCCGACTGATCGTCGGCTGCGATATGCCAAGTCGCGCGGCGGCGCCCCAAGCGCTGCCGCTCGTGCATACGGCATCGACGGCATCAAGCAGGAACCAGTTCAGATGATAGCCAAGGTCGGTGCCGCGCGTCCCGGGCGGTTGCAGTTCTCTCTGCGCTGCTGTGATCGCCGTCATCATGCGCCGCGCATGGGCGATCACGATGGCGCCGGCCGATGTCGGCTCGGTCCCGTTCCAGCCGCGCTGGAACAGCCTATGGCCCAGATGCCGCTCGGCTTCCGCCACTTGCCGCGACAGGCTGCTCTGACTGAGGTTGAGCTGCTGACTAGCGCGCGCCAGGCTCGCCTGCTCGGCGATCGCGACGATCGTGCGCAACTGCTTGATGGGTAGGGTGGGGCGGTCGCTTGCCATGGGTTTCCGGTCATTTTCACCATTATACCTATTCTGCAAGGATAGTTTTGCAAATTGCATAACCCGACTGCCGGCCCGGACGTTAGATGTATGCGATGCACTAGCTATGGCGATGCGATCTGGCTCGCCTGCGCATGGGAGAGGTCATGCAGGATAAATATCTGGATGCCGTCATCGTGGGACGGCGTCATCTGACGGACAGGATATCGGAATTTCTCATTGGTGCGGCCAATGGTGTTGCCTTGCCGCTGGCCGAGGCCGGCAGCCATGTCGAGATGCGCTTTGGTGGCGCGCAGGGACGTTTCCTGCGCCATTATTCGGTGGTCGGCCCGCTGTCGCCCGATCAGCCATCCGAACCCTTCTGGCGCATCGCCGTGCAGCGGGAGGATCGCGCGCGCGGCTCCGCCTTCATTCATGACAATTTGATCGTCGGATCGCAGGTCCGGGTTTCGCGTCCGCTCAACGCCTTCCGCCTGTCACGCCATCGGCCGCATCACCTGCTGGTCGCGGGCGGCATCGGCATCACACCGATCTTCGCCATGGCCCGGTCGCTGCTGACCCGGCACGAAAATTTCTCCGCCTTCTACGCCGGCATGGATCGCGCTGCCATGGCTTATGCCGATGAACTGGAGGCGCTGTGCGGCAATCGGTTGACGCTGCACGAGTCTCGCACGGCCGGCCTGCCGGATCTGGACAGACTGCTCGCTGCGCAGCCTCAAGGCACGCAGGCCTATGTCTGCGGCCCGCCCGCCATGATCGATGCCCTGGTCGCCGCCGCCGCGCGGCGCGGCTGGGACCCCGCGCGCATCCGCTTCGAGGTTTTCAACGCCGCGCATAAGCCGGAGGATACCGCCTTCGATGTGAAGCTGAAGGACGGCGCGACCATCCCGGTCGGCGCCGGCACGACGATCCTCGACGCGCTGGAAGCGGCCGGACTCGAAACCTTTGCCGACTGCCGCCGGGGCGAATGCGGCCTGTGCACCACCGACGTTATCGGCTGCGACGGCGTGCTTGATCATCGCGACCATTTCTTCAGCGACGCGGACCATGAGGCCGGGCGGCAGGTGACGATCTGCTGCTCGCGCATCACTGGCCGCGTGCTGGAACTCGACATCTGACATTGCAGGGAAAGGACAGGCACCATGGTCACGACCGCATCGCCGCAGCAGAAAGAACATGACATCTTCGCCGCCATGGCGCCACATGACGCAGGCTCCTTCGCGAACAACCGCACGCCTTTGATCCGCAACTGCTGGTATGCCGCTGGCCGCGCGAGCGAGATTTGTCGCACGCCGCTAGCCCGCAAATTCCTGGGCGTCGACGTGGTGCTCTATCGAACCGAGAACGGCGATCCTGTCGCGATGCGCAATCGCTGCCCGCACCGTTCCTTTCCGCTGGCGCGCGGCAAGTTGGTCGGCGACCGACTTGTGTGCGGCTATCATGGCATGGAATTCGGTTCGGACGGCGTATGCGCGCACATGCCCGCGCTGCCGCATGTGCCTGCGACCGCGTCGGTCAAGACCTTCCCGATCGTCGATCGCGGGCCGCTGACCTGGATCTGGATGGGGTCCCCGGACCTGGCTGACGAAGCGCTGATTCCCGATACTTTCTGGCTCAGCGATCCGGCTTGGGGGACCGTCTCGGGCGATTTCCACATCAAGTCCGACTATGTCGCGATGCATGAAAATCTGATCGACCAGACCCATTTCCCGTTCCTGCATCCCGATACGGTCGGAACGCCGGAATATGCCCGGTCCAAGCTCACCGCCTCGACCGAGAATAACCAGGTCGTGATCCGTCGCGAGTTGCGCAACGCGCCGCCGCCGGGCGTTTATGGCAAGCCCGCCAACATCATGCACAAGCTGGTCGACCGCACGTCGGAAGCACGTTTCGTGTCCCCTGCGCTGCACACTGCGTATGCCCGCGTCAGCGTGGTTGATCCCGATCCGGGTGAACCCAGCCTCTATCGCTACAACATTACCCATGTCTTCACGCCGGAAACGAACGACTCCATCCATTATTGGTGGTTCAACTCGCGCGACTATCTGCCCGGTGATGCCGCCATCGACCGGTTCATGCTGGAAGCCCACACCCAGGCCTATTCGGAGGATGTGGAAGCGCTGGAATGGATCAACGAAGTGGTCCGCACCGATGGCGAGGAACAGTTCGACCTGAGTTTCGCGCCCGACAAGCCCGGCCTGATGGCGCGACGTGTCATGTATCGTCTCGCCATGGCCGAACAGGGCTGAGACGATCGGCGCTGGCCTCTCCGCAACGGCCGGCGCCTCCGCATTTTGATCAGATTTCGACAGGACTAGACATGGCCACCATTATCGGCGCGATCGCCAGTTCGCATACGCCGACCATCGGCTTCGCGCTTGACGCCAACAAGCAGGAGGATCCGGCCTGGAAGCCGATCTTTGACGCCTATCTCCCGATCCGCACATGGCTCGAAGATAAGCGGCCCGACGTGCTGCTGATGATCTATAATGATCACATCACCTCTTTCTTCTTTGACCATTATTCTGCCTTCTGCCTCGGGGTGGATGATAGCTATCGGGTGGCAGACGAGGGCGGAGGCCCGCGCCCGATGCCTGCGATCGGCGGCCATGCGGCGCTCTCCCGCCATATCGTCCAGTCGCTGATGACGGACGAGTTCGATATGAGCACCTTCCGCAACAAGGGGCTGGACCATGGCATTTTCTCGCCACTGTCCGTGCTCATGGAGAATGACGGGCAGCGTTGGCCAACAAAGATCGTGCCGCTGCAGGTGGGCGTGCTGCAATTCCCGATCCCGTCTGCGCTGCGCTGTTACAAGCTGGGGCAGGCGCTGCGCCGTGCGATCGAAAGCTATCCTGAGGATATTAAGGTTGCGATCGTCGCCACTGGCGGCTTGTCGCATCAGGTCCACGGGGAGCGCTGTGGTTTCAACAACACACCTTGGGACGCGGAGTTTCTCGATCTGCTGGAGAAGGACCCGATAGCTTTGACCCGCCTGACCCATGCCGATTATGCCCGGCTCGGCGGGATGGAGGGCTCCGAAGTAATCATGTGGCTGGTGATGCGCGGCGCGCTCTCGGCGAGCGTGCGCAAGATCCACCAGAGCTATTATCTGCCGTCCATGTGCGCGATCGCGACCGCCATTTACGAGAATGAGGCCGCGCCGATGACAGAAAGCGATGCGGCGCATCATCTCCATATGATGGGTTCGCAGTTGGCGGGTATCAGCCGACTGGAGGGGACTTATCCCTATACGCTCGATCGCAGTGCGCGCGGCTGGAAGGTCAACAAGTTCCTCCACTCGCTCATCGATGCCGGCCATCGTGCCACATTCCGGGCCGACGAGGATGGGACATTGGCCGCCGCCGATCTTAGCGACGAGGAGCGTCGCCTGATACGCAACCGTGACTGGCGCGGGCTTATTCACTATGGCGCCATCTTCTTCCTCTTGGAAAAGCTGGCCGCGTTGAGCGGTGTGCCCAATCCGGCGATCTATGCCGCAATGCGCGGGCAATCGCTCGAAGAGTTTCAGAAGACCCGCAATCAGCAGGTCAGCTACGGGGTCGCTGCGCCAGCCGGCAACTGAAGACTATCGCAATCCAAAACAAAACAGTCCGGGGCCAACGGGTAGCGCGGCCTCGGAGAGGAGAAAATATATGGAAGACCCCCGCGCGATCATCGCGCGCGAGCCGATGCACTATCGTCAGGTGCTCACGGTCGCGACCGCGACGGCGCTCAATGCGCTCGACGGTTTCGATGTCCTTTCGATCAGTTTTGCCTCGCCCGGCATCGCGCATGACTGGGGCATTACCCGGGCGGCGCTGGGTGTCGTGCTGTCGATGGAACTGATCGGCATGGGTATCGGCGCCTTTCTGCTCGGCAATCTGGCCGACCGGATTGGACGTCGTCCCACGATCCTGACCTGTCTCGTCATCATGGGCAGCGGCATGGGGCTGGCTTCGATCGCCGGTAATGTCATGATGCTCTCGCTGTTCCGCCTGTTCACCGGGCTAGGCATTGGCGGCATGCTGGCAGCCACGGGCGCGATCGTCGCGGAATGTTCCAATGCCCGCCGTCGCAACCTGGCAGTGGCGATCATGGCCGGGGGCTATCCGGTCGGCGCGATCGTGGGCGGCAGCATCGCCTCGCTATTGCTGGCATGGACCGGGCGGTGGCAGTCGGTCTTCGAGTTCGGCGCGCTCGTGACGCTCTGCTTCATTCCGCTGGTGTTGCGGCTGGTGCCGGAAACCATCGCCTTCCTGTTTCACAGGCGGCCGGCGAATGCGCTGGAACGGATCAACCGCACCATGGTGCGGCAGGGGCGCGCACCCTTGGCGGAATTGCCCCCCCCCGATCCGCAAGTGGCGGGACCGGGCATCGCCCAACTCTTCAACCCGGACGTCCGCGCGCTCACCATCCTGCTGACCCTGGTCTATTTCGGCCACATGCTGAGCTTCTACTTCTTCGTGAAGTGGATTCCCAAGATTATCGTCGACATGGGCTTCGCCGCTGGGGCGGCGGGCGGCGTGTTGGTGTGGGCCAATGTTGGCGGAATGCTGGGATCGCTCGGCATCAGCCTGCTCAGCCAGCGGTTCAGCGTGCGTCGGCTGGTGGCGATTGCCATGTTCGGTGGCGCGGTAGCGATTTGCGTCTTTGGCGCATGGCCGCGCACCCTGTCCGAATTGTCGATCATGGCGTGTATCGGCGGCGTCTTCACCAATGGCGCGACGGCGGGGCTCTATGCGGTGATCGCCCAATCCTTCCCGGCGCGGCTGCGCGCGGGCGGAACCGGGCTGGTGATCGGGATAGGGCGGGCTGGCGCTGCACTTGGGCCGGTGCTCGCCGGCCTGCTGTTCACGGCCGGCTGGTCGCTGGGGCCGGTTGCCCTGATGCTCGCCTGCGGCACGCTGATCGCCGGGATCATCCTGCTGACCCTTAACTATCGCGAAAGCGCCATCGCCTGAACCGCGCCGCACGAGCGGTTGATCCAAGTCGGAACCATCAAGACCCGGCTGCGGCCAGCCGGGATCGGGAGACTATTGCCATGTCTTATCAAGATCGCCGTGCGCTGATGGCGGCGGTATCGCTGCTCTGCGTGACAATGCCCTGCAGTGCGTTCGCCCAGGTCGGCCCTGCACCGGTACCCGCCGCACCGCCGGTGCCCGAACCGGTGCCCGGTGGCATTCCGGCGACATCGGGTGTGCCGCAGAGCCTGCGATGGACCGAGGATTGGGGCATTGCGGCCGACCCTGCCTATCGCCGTGACAATCCGCTGGAACGCCTGCGCAACCTGCCGATCTCCGATCCGGATATTCGCCTCTCGATCGGCGGAGAGATGCGCTATTATTATCAGAGCTGGACGCACCAGAATCTGGGCGCCAGCGCAAATGACGCCAACCACAATCTAGGCCAGCGGCTGCGGCTCGTCACGGAATTGCGCGTGACGCCCTTTCTGCGCATCTTCAGTGAACTTGGCCACAACAAGGAATATGACGCGACAACGGCTACGCCGCCCAATCGCGACAAGCTGGAATTTCAGCAGATATTCGCGGACATCACCGTGCCGCTCGGCGATCAGGCGCTTTTCACGCTCCGGCCGGGCCGGTTTGAAATGCCGCTGGGCAATGGCAAGCTGGTGGGGTTGCGCGATGGGACCAATGTGCGCTTCACCTATCAGGGTGTGCGGGGCACCTTCATCCTCAAGAACCGCCTGCGGATCGACGCTTTCGCGGTGCGGCCGATGCAGTTGCTAGCCGGCTCCTTCGACGACAAGGCCAATCCTGATCGCCATTTCAACGGCGTGACAGTCTCCGCCGCCAAGGGACTGCCGCTGCCCGACACCCAAATCGACGTCTATCATTATGACGTCTTCAACAAGGTCGCGAAATTCGCCCTGCTGACAGGCGAGGAACATCGTGAAAGCTGGGGCATGCGCATCGGCGGCAAGAGCGGCGCCTGGGACTATGATGCGGAAGGGACGTTCCAGACGGGCCATTTCGCCGGCGATCGCATCCGCGCCTGGGGCTTCAACAGTGATCTGGGCTACAGTCTGCCGCCCACGACGCCGCTGCGCCCGCGCGTCGGTCTCCGCTTCGATGCGTTCAGCGGCGACGGCAAGCCCAATAACGGCACCCTGGGCACCTTCGCGCCGCCTGCGCCGCGCCTGCCCCTGTTCGGCGACGCGGGCTATCTCAATTTCTCCAACATCATCGATCTCTATCCGAACCTGACCGTCAAGCCGGCCAAGGCGCTGACGCTGGTCGCGGGACCGGAATTTTTCTGGCGCGAAACGAAGGAGGACGCGACCTATGCCGGGCCAACCAACTATCCCGGCGTGCGGCCGGTCGGGTCGTCCTATGTGGGGACCGGCTATAATTTCCAGGCCGACTGGATCGTCACGAAAAATCTTAGCTACCGCTTCTTCTTTACCCGCTGGATCGCGAGCGAGGCGTTCAAGGCCGGCGGGGGTAAGAGCAGCGATTATGTCGGTATCTGGCAGCAGATCCGCTTCTAATGCATTTCCTCCTTGGAGCAGATCAGGGGGGCAGCGTTGGCACATTTCAATCAGCGCTTTAGATGCTGCCTTAAGATCGATCCATGAAATCGATACAGGGTGCGTCGCGCATTTTTTATCGGGCGAGCAAGAGCGGCTAATTATTTCAGCCAATGCAAAATTGTACTTGGCCCGGTTTGAAGAAATGATAGCGACAATCGAACCGTGATGCACGACGGTAGCGTTGCGCCCATCGTTGCAGTTCGACAGCGATATTCTAATCCCGGGAACGGAAACGCAAATCGGACCGGCGCAGGGACTTCGACGACCGGCGCTTGGCAAAGCCGACCCTTTGCGGCCATTTGGCAGCCAATTTTCGGTTCCCAAGTGCGGCCCGTCCGCTTTGCCGATCGGGACCTTAGAGACTGGCCGGTAGGCGAATGACCGCTTCGAATGTGGAATGGAGGGATAGCTGACGTTCACAGCGCGGCAGTTTGCGACCAGGCCTGGCCGTTCAGATCAGCCACCGCGAACGTCTGGTCCTGACAAAAGCTGCCGATAGACTAGGCATCGCGGCATCCCCGACCTTCGTCGTCCGCAGCATTCGAGCTTCCCTCAGCGCGAACTCGAACGGCGAGACCGATAAGAAAGGCTATAGACACAGCGGGCGCATGTCATTCGGGATACCCTCCTCGCGCACGCTTGGTCTCCCACTTTCGCCGAATGCGGTCTTTGGACCGAATTCGCTTCGACCTTGAGTGCCCACCTGTGGCATCAGATGCTAGGGCAAATTGAGTGTGCTAATGTTGCACGATGGGGAGGGGCAATGGCGCAGATCCGCCATATCGCGATCGAGAATTTTCGCTGTATTGAGAAGTTGGATTGGCACCCGTGCGCGGGTGTTAATTGCCTGATCGGGCCAGGCGACGCTGGTAAATCATCGATTCTCGATGCCATAGACCTCTGCCTCGGCGCTCGTCGGACCGTTCAATTCACCGACGCCGACTTTCATGGCCTCGATGTCACGGCGCCCGTAGTAATCACGATCACCATCGGTGACCTCTCCGATGCGCTGAAGAGTATGGACACCTATGGTGCCTACGTTCGCAGCTTTGATCCAACGACGAAAACGATTGATGACGAGCCCGAGGCCGGAAAAGAGACGGTGCTCTCGGTTCGCTTGCAAATTGGCAGCGATCTCGACCCGGTCTGGTCGCTCGTGTCAGACAGAGCGAAGGCGCAGGGCCTCGCGCGAAATCTAACGTGGGGCGATCGCGTACGTTTGTCGCCAACCCGCATAGGTGTGTTGGCCGATAGTAACCTCGCGTGGCGCCGCGGCTCTGTTCTCAACCGTCTGACCGACGAGAAGGCTGACACGTCAGCCGCCTTGGCTAGCGCAGCTCGTGATGCAAGAAGGGCGTTCGGCGATCTGGCCGATGCTCAGCTTGGCGAAACGCTCAAGATCGTGGCGGAAACAGCGCGTGAGCTTGGAATCCCGGCCGGTGACAAGCTCAAAGCCATGCTCGATGCGCACTCGGTCTCGTTCAGCGGCGGCACGATCGCACTGCATGGTGATGACGGCGTACCGCTCCGCGCTCTCGGCGTTGGATCGACCCGTTTGCTAGTAGCGGGCCTTCAGCGGAAGGCCGCCAAGGAATCGAGCGTTCTTCTCATCGACGAACTCGAGCATGGGCTAGAGCCGCACCGCATCATCCGCCTGCTAGGATCGATCGGTGCGAAGGAAATGCCCCCACCCATCCAGGCATTTCTCACAACCCATTCGCCTGTCGCGCTGCGCGAACTCCGCGGTGATCAGCTGTGGGTCGTGCGGAAGCTTGCCGGCGTCCACAAGCTTGATCTCGTCGGCACGACCGATCCGATCCAAGGAACTATCCGGTCTCAGCCGGAGGCGTTTCTGTCGCGTTCGGTCGTCGTTTGCGAAGGAGCGAGCGAAGTCGGGCTGATGCGTGGGCTCGATCTACACTTCGTTGCGAGTGGCCGCGTATCGCTGAACGCGTTGGGGGCCGTACTGGTCGACGCGGGTGGCGTGAACAAGATCTATGGGCGCGCGAACGTAATCCGCGGTCTCGGTTATCGGTGTGCCGTACTGCGGGATGACGACGTCCTGCCCGACAACGCCCAGGAAGCGCTTTTCACCTTCAACAGCGGTACGCTGTTCAAATGGAATGCCAACTATGCGCTTGAGCACGCGTTGTTCTATCTGGTCAGTGATGCAGCCGTGCATCGACTTCTTGCGCGGGCCGAAGAGCTCCACGAAACTGATCTGATCGAGGCTCATATCAAGGGCGCTTCCGGCGGCACGCTTACCCTCGCGGACTGTCGTGGGACCATGACGCCCCAGATACGCGAGACACTCGCGAAAGCCGCCAAGTCCAACAAGAACCCTTGGTTTAAGACTGTCAGTGCGATGGAGGACGTTGCCCGAGACATCGTCGGACCCGATCTGCAAAATGCCCACGCCGATCTCCGCAATGTCGTCGAGGCCCTTTTCGGTTGGTGCGCGAGTGCCTGACGTCGATCTCCTTGCGATCGATCGTGGAACCGTCACGGCCCCAGCCGGCTGTGGCAAGACCCACCTCATATCCGTGGCGCTGACACGCCATGTCGCACCAAAGCCGATCCTGGTTCTTACCCACACAAACGCAGGGGTTGCCGCCCTTCGCTCGCGGCTCGACAAGGCGGGCGTGGAACCATCGCACTACCGGCTGACGACGATCGACGGCTGGTGCATGCGGCTGCTGACGATGTTTCCAAAACGAGGTGCCTGTGATCCGGCAATCCTCACCGTATCAAACCCGAGGTCTCACTATCCACAGATCCGTCGCGCCGCCGCCGTGCTGCTTCGGGATGGTCACATCGCTGACGTCTTGGCCGCAACCTACGATCGGATGATCGTCGATGAGTATCAAGACTGTTCAGAAATCCAGCATGCCATTGTGTGGTTCGCCGCCCAGAGTTTGCGCACCTGCGTGCTGGGTGACCCTATGCAGGCGATCTTCGGCTTTCAAGGCAACGCCTTGGCCGATTGGGATCAACACGTCTGCGTGCAGTTTCCCCTCGCAGCAGAACTCGCGCATCCCTGGCGATGGGTGAACGCAGGCGAAACGGCCTTCGGTGAATATCTCCTCGATGTGCGGCGGGCCTTGATCGCCGGTCAGGCGATAGAACTTTCGTCCGCTCCCGTCAGAAACGTCAGCTGGGTTCACCTCGACGGCACCGAGGACCATCAGCGACGTCTGCGGGCGGGCGCGGTCGCGGCGGCGCACAACGAAAAGGTTCTGATCATCGCGGATTCCAGAAACCCGACGGGTCAACGCCAATTTGCGAGTCAGATCCATGGCGCCGTAACGGTTGAGAATGTCGACATGCGCGATTTAGTCACCTTTGGCGAAGGCCTCGACCTAGCATCACCCGAGACCCTGCAACACGTCGCCAGCTTTGCGGCTATCGTTATGACCAACACCGGCGCGAACAACCTTGTGGGTCGCGTCGCGACATTGAAGGCGGGGCGAGAGCGCCGACCGGCGTCACCCGCAGAAGCCGCCGCGGTCAGGCTTGTGGAAGCTCCGACCTATGGTGCGATTGCTGACGTCCTTGTCGAAATCGGCCAGGAACAAGGCGTCCGCCCGCACCGGCCGGCTATATTCCGCGGTGCAATGAGGATGCTGAGGAGCTGTGCGGACTGTCCCGACCTCTCGCCGGCCGATGCGGCGGTGCAGGAGCGGGAGCGCTCGCGCCTCATCGGGCGTCCGCTCGCAAAACGAACGGTTGGCAGCACACTGCTTCTCAAGGGTCTCGAAGCGGACACTGCGGTCATTCTCGATCCCGGCGACATGGATCGGCGCCATCTTTACGTTGCCATGACCCGCGGCGCGAAGAAGCTGGTCATCTGCTCGCGAACATCCCGACTCACACCGGTGTAAGTGGGGGAGCGATCATGGCGTGTCTTTCCCGCCGCGCAGCCTCGCTTAACGAGCGTCAGCTATCCCGAGATTGGTAACCAAAAGCCGGCGGTCCGTAATCGACCGCGCTGCAGTCGCTGTGCTTGGCCGGTCGGGCAACCGCTAGTGTCGGGTATTGGCGAAGGACCTGCCGTTAAGAACTCCGCGAACGAACGACAGGTGAGTCCCAAAGCGCGGTGAAGTGGCCCCTCGCGGGAGGCGAGGAGCCAACCGGTCAGATTTCGGTATTCTCCGCAAGGGCAAGCGCGTCTTCCACGTCGATCCCGAGATAGCGCACTGTGTTCTCGATCTTGCTATGACCGAGAAGGATCTGGACGGCACGAAGGTTACCGGTCGCCCTGTAGATGATCGATGCCTTCGTTCGGCGAAGGGAGTGCGTGCCATAGTCGCTTCGCATCAGACCAACCCCTGTCACCCATTCATCGACGAGCCGGGCGTACTGGCGGGTGCTGAGATGCCCATTATGATCAACCCGGCTGGGAAAGACATAGTCGTCGACCGTGCCGCCCCGCCGCTCAAGCCAAGCCAGCAGGCTGCCCCGGGTGTCTGAGAGCAGTTCGAACTGAACAGGCCGACCTGTTTTCTGCTGCATCACGATCGCACGCGTTCGGATCTGCCCGCCGCTGACGATGTCGCCGATCTTCATCTGCACGAGGTCGCAGCCCCGAAGCTTGCTGTCGATCGCCAAGTCAAATAGCGCCCGATCTCGCAAGCGGCGGTGCTGATTGAGGTAGAATCGGATCTCCCAAATTTGCTTCGGTTTCAGCGCGCGCTTCGCACCGACGGTTCGTCCGGCATTCCAGACTTGGCGCTTTGTGGCGGTGGGTTCGGTTTCAGGCATCTCCATGATCATTCTCCGATGGCCAGAGTGGCCGTCCGAAGAACGCTCTGGCGCCTGATAAGCATGATTACCTCGAGGCACCAGCCGACCAACTCTTGCCGTTCGGATGCCGATGCAGGAAGGTCAGCTTACGCCGGAACAGGTCATTCCAGTTGGCCCCGACCAGCAGCTCTGGCAATTAGCTCTTCTGAATGATGGTGTTGGTACGAGGGCCGGACGATCGGCCTTTGCAGCGTCCGACAATCATTTGGCATCGATTAACGTAATATGCAAAGGGCACGGGACGGAATGCGGGACGAAACCGGAGATATGATGCAGGGTCTGGAAACATCCGGTGACCGATTGGTAATGAGCCTCATTCAACGTCATATAGGTGCAACACGCGCTGAATTGACGAAAGCATCATCCTTCACGCAACAATCAGTGTCGCGTATCATCGACCGCCTTGCAAAACGCGACCTCATCAGGATCGGCGAGATTGTCCGCAACGGTCGGGGCCAGCCCAGCCCGATCATCAACCTCAATCCGGATGCCGCATTCTCGCTTGGCTTGTCGATCATGGCGGATGGTGTGAAGCTGGTCGCCATAAACCTGTGCGGTGAGGTGATCTGCGAGAGCGCGATCGGCGTTGAATCTCCAAGTCCTTGCGATGTGCTGGAAATGGCCAGCAGCTTCATTGCCAGTTTGGCTGAACAAGGGCATGCGCTGACTGCGCTGGCCGGGTTGGGAATCGGGATTACGGGCTATTTCGTCGTTGACGGCAGTCAGGTCAATCCGCCCGCCCTGGATGATTGGGCATTCGTCGAAATAGGCCGCGTGTTCAAGGATGCGCTCGGTATCCCTGTGTGGGTGGAAAATGATGGTACGGCCGCCGCAGTGGGAGAATCCTTGCTCGGCTATGGTCGTGAAGTCGATGACTTTGCCTATTTGCACTTTGCTGCCGGCTTCGGCGGAGGTCTGATCCGCAATGGGGGAGCGGTTCGCGGCGTCAGCGGCAACGCCGGTGAATTCGGTGGCATGCTGCCGCCCGATTATGTCTCCCCATCGCTGGGCAAATTGATGCAGATCGTCAAGGCCGAGGCGGGAATATCCTATCCGACCTTGCAGGCGTTTCTGGACGCTTTCGATCCATCATGGGCTGGGGTCTCGACCTGGCTCCAGGAAGCGGAACGCTCGCTCACCCTGATCGTCAACGGCATCGGGTCTGCGGTGGACCCGGGCATGATTATCCTTGGCGGACGACTACCAGAAGTGTTGGCCAGCGCGTTGATCGAGCGGTTGCACTTCTATCCCGCAGAACGGCGAGGCTTTCGCCGTCCATCTCCACCGCTTCGGTTCGCCGCATCCCCGTGCGATCCAGTCGCTGTCGGGGCAGCGATGCTCCCGTTCCAAGCTGTATTTTTTTGACATCACTGCTTCAATACTGCGGCTTGATTCGGCTCGCAATGCTAAGGAGCGCCCGCGCCAAACAATGGTAGGCCTTCATCTCTATATAAAATATTGTTTGATTTCATTATATTAAAATAGAGTTTTTCTTTATCACACCAAATGTGTGGAAATGTCATATATTCTACACTTTGGGTGTGGATATGCCGCTGCCAACAGGACAAAGATGCAGGGGCTTCTCCAGATGAAACAGGGATCAAACAGGCGAAACTATTGGGCTGCGGGCCTGATCGCCATCGCTACGGCTTCGGCTGCACAGGCTCAGGTCACACCTCAGCCGGGTGAGACCGGATTGCCGGATAATGTGGAGGCGAAGGGGAATGACGGCGATATCGTCGTCACGGGCGAACGCTATGTGAATCGTGCCGCCATTCAGGCCAAACGCGCCAATCCGCGGATCGCGGACGTCGTGTCCGCGTCCGAGGTCGGCTCGCTGCCCGATTTCGGTTTCGGCGAAGCCATGCGGCGCATCCCCGGCATCTCTCTGGTTCAGAACAATCAGCGGGGCGAAGATCAGTTCGTCGGCATTCGAGGGCTTAACTCGGCCTATACGCTCGTCGTCCGTGATGGTATTGCCCTGCCTTCGACCGAGGTGGGACGCCGCAGCGTGTCGCTTGACGTGCTGCCCTCCACCATTGCCAGCCAGATCACGGTTACCAAATCGTTGACACCCGACATGGACGGCAATGCCATCGGTGGCCAGATCAACTATCGCACGCCCAGCGCCTTCGATCATGATCGCCTGTTCGGTTCGATCCGGGTGGATTATGGCGATTATCAAAATGGTCGCCGTTACAGCAACCGCACGCCGTCCGGCAAAATCGATGCATTGCTAACCACCCGCTTCGGCAATGAAGACCAGTTCGGCCTGGTCGTCGGGGGCAGTTATTTCCGCCGAGACTCTTCGTCGACGGATCCGACCGCTGCCTCCTACGGCTATTATGATGCCGCTGGCGCGCGCCTCGCGCTCAATTCGCCCAGCATCGCCAGCGCCAATGCCGGACCGTTGCGGCGCGACTATTATGTCTACGACAATCTGCGCGACCGCCTCGGCTTGTTCGGGAAGCTGGAATTCAACAACCACAACGGCATTGCCGCCACCATCTCGGCAGCTCAGTTCACGCACAAGAATGACGAGGACCGCAACGACAATGTCCTGGCGGCATCGGGCAATCTTACGAATGTGACAGCAACGAGCGGCACGGCCCAGTCCGGCACCGGCACGGTGCAATATGACAGATATTTCCAGCGACGCCAGATCCGCTATGTCACCGGCACGCTCGATCTCCAGCCGACCGAGCGCGACGAGATCAATTTTCGCGCCAGTTATGGCGTGGGAAGGTTCAGCAGCGCCAATGTGGAAAGCATCTACACAGGCGGCAGCGCCTCGAGCCTGTTCGGCTATGACTATAGCTACAACCAATCGGATTTTCCGATATTGGCGCCGCGCAATGCTGCCGCGACCGACCCGTCCCGCTATCGGCAGACGCTTTACGGCTATGGCCTGAATCGCAACATTGAAAAGGCGACGACCGTGGGCCTGGACTACGGACATAATATGTCCGCGCAGGACCAGGGGCTGGGCTTCAAGGCGGGCACCCAATTCCGGCTGCTTGACCGGAATTACGATCACACCGAAAGCTATTATCAGCCGGTCTCCACGGCGCTTGCGCCGCTATTGAGCACGCAGATCCGCGGCAACAGCTTCTCGCCCTTCATCGATCCGGCCTATACGATGATGCTGGTCGATCAGAACGCTGCGGAAGCCTATTTTCAGGCCAACAAGGGGAATTACGCCCTGCTCGCTGCCACGGCGGACAACAATATCAGCGGTAATTACGGCGTGAAGGAGAACGTCTATTCCGGCTATTTCATGACGACATGGCGGGGCGACCGGCTGCGCATGACCGCCGGCTTGCGCTATGAACTGACCGATTTCAAAAGTTCATCCTATACGCGATCGGCTTACACCACACCCGCGCAATATGCTCTGGCCCAGCGCAGCAGCAGCTATGGCAATCTGCTGCCGTCGTTCAACGCCAGCTATGACGTTACCGGCAATGTGAAGCTCAGGGCGGCCTATGCACGCGCCATCGGGCGTCCCGATTATGATGACCTCGCTACGCCCGCTACGATCACCCGCACGCCGATGGGCTTTTCGGTCGCCAGGGGCAATGCCGATCTCAAGGCCCGTCTGGCCGACAATTATGATCTTTCGTTCGAATGGTATTTCGCCAGCGACAGCATCTTCTCGGCCGCGCTGTTTCGAAAGGATATCGCCAATGAAATCTTCCGGTCTGTGTCGGAAGATACGCTCGACATCGGCGGCGTTCCCACCCTTGTTACCGTGAGCCAGGCGCGTAACCTCGACAAGGCGCGTGTGGAAGGACTGGAACTGGGCCTCGTGGTGTCGAGCCTCGGCTCGCTGTCTTCGCCGCTCAGGGGGCTGGGTTTCTCGACCAACGTCACGCTGCTCAAGACCAATCCCACCAGCATTCTCATGAACAACGGCACCTATCGCCAGCTTAATTCCCTGCTGGAGCAGGCCGATACCGTGTTCAACGCCAGCCTGTTCTACAGCATTGGCCGGTTCAGCGCGAAGGCGGCCTATAACTACACCGGCCGTCAGCTTGCGGTGGTCGGCACGGACTTTGCCGCCAACGACCGTTATCTAGGCGCTGCGAACATCGTGGACCTCCAGGCTTCCTATCGCGTGAGGAAGAATCTCACATTCATGGTCACCGCGAAGAATGTCGGAAACGATCGTCCCACACGCTATTTCGGCCCCGGCGGTGCCGTGACCCGCGATGTGATCGACAATGGCCGGTCATTCTTCGCCGGCGCATCCTACAAATTCTGACGAAAGCACAAGATATGCGCAAATCCCTTTTCGCGGTATCCGTCATTGCCGCCGCCCTGTCGATCGGCCAGCCCGCGCTGGCCCATCGCTCGGATGACATCTGGACAGCACTGATGGCTCCGCCCGGCGCCCGATCCTTCGTTGTCGCGCACCGCGGCGCCCATGTAGAGGTGCCGGAAAACTCGGCCGCCGCCATTCGCCGCGCGATTGAACTTGGCGTCGACATTGTCGAGATTGATGTCCGCTTTACCCGGGACAATGTCGCCATTCTGATGCATGATCCGAAGATTGACCGGACGACGAACGGCCACGGCGAAGTGGAAAGCATGACGTTCGCGGAAATCGAACGGTTGCGCCTGCTCGGTCCCGATGGCAAGCCGACGGCCTATCGGGTGCCGACGCTGAAATCCGTGCTGCGGATCGCGCGGGACAAGATCGTGGTCGATCTTCACCTCAAGGTCGATCGCGCTCCTGAGGTGGCGGCGATTCTGCGGCAGGCGGGCATCCGCCATGCCCTTTTCTATGCCGACGATGCGCCGTGGCTTGATAATATGCAGGCGCAATGGCGTGGCGGCGAAACAGTGCGGCTGGCCCAGTCTCGCGAAGAACTGGATTATTATCTGAAGCAGGCCAGCCCGCATTTCGTTCACCTGACACCGGCCTATCTTTCGCGCGAGTTGATTGAAGGGCTGGATCGGCGTGGGGTGAGAGGCATGGTCAACGTCATTGGCGGTCCCGATCGCGCGGCGGCGGCGGATCGCGGTGCAAGCTATGATGCTTTCATCAACAGCGGAGTCAGCATCATCCAGACCGACCGGCCAAAAGACCTTATCGAGCGCATGACCGAACTTGGCCGTCACAGGATGATCCGTTAATATGACTGGACCGATCGCCACCACTTCCCGCCGGCTATGGGCCATTGCCCTTGTCACATCGCTCTGCATCGGGACGGGCGCGGCAGACCGCGCGCTTGCGCAAAGTCCCCGGCAACGGCTGGCGAACGCTGAAAGCGGCGCCATGGTAGTTGCCCATCGCGGCTGCCATCGCTCAGGCGTGAAGCATGGATTGCCGGGCGCGCCGGAAAATTCTCTGCTTGCGCTCGACCATTGCATCGCCATGGGAATCGACGTCATGGAAACCGATGTCCGTCGCACCCGCGACGGCTATCTCGTCATCATGCACGATGCGACGGTCGACCGGACCACGGACGGCACCGGCAAGGTCGCTGACATGACGCTTGCCGAGATCAGGCGATTGCACCTGCGCGACGGCATGGGCGGCGCGGCTGCGGCGGTGACCGCCCAGCAGGTGCCGACCCTTGCCGACATGTTGTCCCATGGACAGGGCCGCATCCTGTTCAACCTGGATATACAGGAAGCGATCTATGGCGAAGCGATCGACGAAGCTTTGCGCCTGGGCGCGGCGAACGATGCCATCCTGAAAACGAGGGCCGGGTCAGGCTCCCCGCCGCTGGCGGCCATCTCCCCTTATGATCGCGTGCCGTTCATGCCCATATTGTCGAAAGTCAGCGGAACTCCGTCCGAGATGGTGGCGCTCGCCCGGCAACAGCTTGCGGGCGGCCGCCGTCCCGTTGCCTTCGGCACGCCCCGGCTCGACGGCGTTTCCCTTGCGGCGCTGCGAAACGAGGCACGCAAGGCGGGCGTAAGGCTCTGGACGAACACGTTGGGCGATGGCGATGCCCAAGCCATGAGCGATCCGGACCGCATCTGGGGCCGCCTGCTCAGCGATGGTTTCTCGATGATCCAGACCGACGCACCGGAAATGCTCAAGGAATTTATCGCGCGCCAGCATTCAGGCGAGGCGTCACATCGCTGACGCATATCGGCGCTAGCGAGCCCGCGTGCGCCGGAATTTGAAAGTTTTGCATCGGGAAGCGCTTACCGAAAGCCAGGCGGCGCTGTGGCCCTATGGCGTGGCGCATTTCGGAAAGAGCCTTTTCTGGTATTCAAGCGAGCTGGTCTTCGCCTTCTTCCTGACCGAGCGCGCAGGGCTGCCCGCCGCATGGATGGGGGGCCTGCTGGCCGGTGGACTGGTGCTGAGCGCGCTGATCGACCTCGCCATCGGCTGGAAATTGCGCGGCGCCTCGTTCACACTTGCCCGCGCCTGCCGGTTGCAGTTCATCGGGGCTTGCGCGAGCGCGGCGGTGATAACGCCTCTCTTCGCCGCGGATCTGCTGCCCGAGGCATGGCGGCTGATCTGGGCGGTGCTGCTCGCGACCCTCTTTCGTATTGCCTATGCGCTCTATGACATTCCACAGAACGCCACGCTGGTTCTCGCCACGCGCAATGCCAGGGAGCGCGCGCGGCTGGCTGCATTGCGGCTGTCCTGTAGTGGTATGGCCTCCATCGCGGTCGCCACCGCGCTCGCCTGGCTGGTCCGCGGCGGGAGTCAGAACGGAAGCGGCCGTTTTGCGCTAGTGACGCTGGGGATGTCCGTGGTCGCCATCGGCTCGGCCTGGTATCTGACGCGACTGCGGCCACGTCCTGGCGCCGACTGCGCGGTTCCCGCCGCATCGTCCGCTTCGGGCACCGGCATCGGCCTGATCCCGCTGCTCCTGCTGATGTTTCTGGTATCGATAGCGACATCGGTGTTCGGCAAGCTCGAACCCTATTATGTCGCCTATCGCTGGCAGGGCCAGGGAGGGACGATCATCATCGCCGTCTCAGTCGGCCTTACCGTGGCGCAGCCATTCTGGCTGATCGCATTGCGTCGGATGGGCCACCTCCGTACGCTCTGCGTGGCGTTCGTCCTTCTGGGCGCCGGGGCGATCGCCTTCACGCTTGCCGAGACCGCCGGCTATTATGCGCAGGCGGCCTTCGCATTCCTGTTCGGCGCGGCCAATGGAGGCATTGCCACGCTTTTGTGGGCGAGCTTCGCGGATCGGGTTTCCGCCGAGCGTCCGACCGCGCCCGCCTCCGCATTTGCGCTGTTGACGGCGATTTCGAAATTCGGGCTGGCGGTCGCCAGCTTGACGGTCGCGGCGTGGCTTTTTCTGGTGGACTATCGCGTTGACGGCACGGGGCTTGTCCTCGCCATGGCGGGCATTCCAGCGGCCGCCGTGGCAATGTGCCTGGCCGTCATGGCCCTGTCGACCCCGATCCGAAGCGGCGGACGGCTCGGCATTATGCCGCGGATCTGATCGGTGACAACGTTCAATGTCTCCGGCCAAACAGGATTGCACCAAGAGGATGCAATCCGTCGCGAGCCGGCGGCGCCTATGGCCATGTCGACACGGGCGGCTCGATCGGTGGCCAAGCCAAATATTGCCTAGTGCCCCATACCGACTTCAATCTGCTCGAATTCCCCGATCGCGACCGCGCCATGGAGCGTATCCGTGATCTTGCTATGTTGTCGGACATCCTTCCGACCGGCTTTCTTGCTTGGGGTATGGCAGCTTCCCAGAGTCGACTGCCGTCAAGCAGCCATTCTGGAATCGGCCAGCCTTGCTCGTTCCCTGCCCGATCTCCTACGGTTCGCGAACGGCCGGTTTATCCGAAACCTGACACCCACGGATGCGCGCTGAAACGGCGGTTTTGTCCCCAGGCCCAGTCATAATCGGGCGGTCCGCTTTCAAGCATCGTAATATTGCGGTCGAACGGCTTGAGTGGGCGCATTGCAGCCAAAGCACTGACGGCAATCTGTAGGTTGGGAGCGTCAGCTTTCTTGGGCTATGTGCTCGCAACCGGACCGAGCAAAATGTCCCAAGTTCAGCCGGCCGTGAATCATTCGACACCAGCAAAAGTGGCCCCGCCGGAGAAATCTCAAAGGCGGGGCCGTAGTTCAGGGAGGGCCGCTACAAAGGGGGGAAGGGAGCGACAGATCTGATGTGGTGCATGTCGACGAATTTACAATGAGCCTCTACATTCCAAATCATTGGATGGGCAGAGGTCGTTGATGTCGGAATGCCGCCCGCATTTGTGGCAAGGACGAGCGTCAGGTAATTTTCGTAGCGCTACTCCCTGCGTCCGCGGGCAATCGGTAAGCTGGCGATAACCCGCTCGCCCAATATCTTGATTTGGGCAGACGTGCTTGCACTTGGCCACCCTTCCGGCGATGACATGATTATGGCTGAGTTGAAGACCGATACCGCACATTTGCCAGGGCGAGCGCGTCGCGACCTTGCCCGCGCGGTCGAAATTTTGCGCGATGAATTCGGCAAGCAGGTTGCGCGCCGCAATGGTCGGCACGTCCGCGAGGGCCGCATCCTAAAAATCATCCTGTTCGGATCCTATGCGCGTGGCCGCCAAGTGATCGACCCGGTGGGCCGGTATTTTTCCGACTATGATATCCTGGTGATAGTGAGCCATGAGGACCTGACGGACGCAGCAGAATATTGGGTGCAGGCTGAAGATCGGATGGTCGACATGCTGCTACGACGCTTCTGGCCACAGCCTCTCAATCTGATTGTCCACAGCATCGACGATATCAATCACCAGCTCGAACGTGGACGTTATTTCTTCACCGATATTGTGAAGGACGGTATCGCGCTGTTCGAGGAGCCGGGGCATCCGCTTGCCGATCCTGTGTCGCTCTCAACCGAAGAAGCTCTAAAGGAAGCGCAGTTCTATTTCGATGACGATTATCCGGATATCGAGATACTGCTTGAAACCGCCGCATTCCAGCGCGATCGAGCTGCTAGGGAGTCAGAAGAGAAACTGAAATTGAAGTGGCGAAACAAGGCCGCTTTTAACCTTCATCAATCCGCCGAACGTGCCTATTATTGCATTCTGCTGGTTCTGAAATTGTACCGGCCCAAATCGCACAATCTCAACTTCCTGTCCCAGCGCTGCGAGCAGCTGGACGAACGCCTGATCGGCATCTGGCAGCGGGAATCGAAGGAGGGCAAGCGTTGCTACGAACTGCTGCGCGCCGCCTATATCAAGGCGCGCTACTCCGATTTCTACAAGATCACCGACGAGGAGCTGGACTGGCTGACGGCGCGCATTCGTGAGTTGCAGGCGCTGACCCAGACCATCTGCCAGGAGCATCTGGGCGGCGGCACGCGTCCGGCGGACTGACCCTGCGGCTCCAGGAGATGCGATTTAGGGCTTAACCGCTCTCTGCGTCGCCGGCCCGATCATGAAGACGCTGAAGCATCGCAATCCGCGCCCTTGAAATGCGCATCGCGTCCACCGCATCGGTATCGCCGCCGATCCTCCCCAGACCGGGCGAGCGCGCCTCCGCCTCGAGGGCGGCATACAGGGCTTTTTCTACCCTGAGTACGGCGAGCAGGTCATCTTTTCCCGGTCGCTCGGCGGCATGAGAAAGGGGAAGGGGCTCGGTCATGGCAGTGGGTCTCCCTGGCAAGGCTAGGTCCTATACCGCTCGGAGCTGCATTGGTTGCGCGTTCCTGCTTCTTGCGGGAGGCCATCGTTCAACCGCACTCAGCCGCCATAGTTCTGGGGCTAAGGACTGAGGCGTGCTGATCACTGCAATCTGGCAATCTCCGCGCGCAGATTCTTGTGCGCCCGCTCCTCAAGATGCGCGAACCGTTCGGTCTGGAAAATCTGCTTCTGGTCGAACGCCCTGAGCACGGCCGCGCGGCCCGCATGATATTGCGGGGTCGGGACATGGGCATATTCCAGGCGGATCTGATGCGCGTAGCGGGCATAGCCCGGCGGTGGTGCACCGAGGATGCCGAGGTCGAGATCGTTCAGGAGGTTTTGCGTTTCCGAGCCCGGTTCATGCCGCTTGGTTCCCAGGATCAGCTCTACCACCGACGCTATGGCGATGTCTGATCCCGCGAGATCCTGCTGCGCCACCTTTGCCGACATTTCTTCATTGTCCGAAGCCTTTGGGTCATAAACGATGTCATGCAGCCAGATCGCCGCGATCATCTCCCTGGTCGCGTCGGCTGGCGGAAGGTTCGCCAACATCGCTTCGACGTGTGCGCGGGTGTGATAATGGCGTTGCGGCTCGCTCAGCCTTGCGAGCCATCTTCTCGTAATGGCGGGGGCGAGACCCAGCAGCAGCAGGGATTGGTCGGATGTCATGCCGGTGCGTCTATCGGGTCTGCCGATCGATGTCGCGCCCCTTCGCAGGTATGGGCGCTGGTCGATCTGCGATCTGCCGGATGGGGGATGGGCCTATCTGATGATGCAAGACGCGCGTCGGCTGTTGATGGCGATGGTCGGGAGCGGCGCATGCTCGGGCCTGCGTAATCAATGAAAATCATGGCTGCGTATCGGCATGATCTCGTCTTGCTGGGGTGGGGATGTGCCATAAGGCGGTGACCCGAGCGTTCGACTGCGGCACATGGCCGGTTCGCGCGGATCGGGGCCGCCGCCATGGCTCGCGCCATCGCCGCGCCCTGGCGCAACCGTAAAATCCATCCGACCAACCGAGCGCAGCATCTCGTCATGATCGACGATCCGGTCGCAGATGATGTGGATAACTTCGCCTTCCTTCTGAAGCCGTCCACGCATGGCGATCATGGAGGCGGACATGACCTGCCTGCGATAAATCTCGAACCGGTCGGGCCACAAAATGCCCTGGGCCACACCCGTTTCATCCTCGATGGTGACGAACAGCACCCCTTTGGCCGAACCGGGACGCTGTCGCACCAGAATGACGCCGGCCACCTCGATGTTGCGCCCATCGCGGATCGACGGAAGATCCGCGCAGCGCACGATGCGCATGGCGTCGAGCTGCGGTCGCAGGAAGTGCAATGGATGCGCGCGCGGGGAGAGCTGGAGCGCACGATAATCCTCCACGACTTCCCGCCCCTCAGTCATTGGCACAAGCGCCACCGGTGCTTCCTGCCCCTCCGGTGAAAAGCCACCTGCACGTGCATCGGCTGCCGCAAAGAGGGGAAGGGGGGCTTCACCCAGGCCCTTGACCTTCCATAGTCCTTGTCGCCTGTCTTCGTCGATGCAGGCAAAAGCGTCAGCTTCGGCAAGCCGTTCGATTGCAGCGCGCGGAACCCCCGCTCGGCGCCAGACCTCTTCGACGCTGGCGAAGGGGGAGGGGCCACGCGCTCCGACGATCGCCGCACCGTGGAGATTGGCGAGGCCGCGTACCTGTCGGAACCCCAGCCGGACGGCCATATATCGCCCCCTGGCCGGCTCCAGCGTGCAATCCCAATGACTATGGTTGATCGATACCGGCCGAACCTCGACCCCATGGTTGCGCGCGTCGCGCACGATCTGCGCCGGCGCATAAAAGCCCATGGGCTGGGCATTGAGGAGCGCGGCGCAGAAGACGTCGGGGTGATGATGCTTCATCCAGCAGCTTGCATAGGCGATCTTGGCGAAGCTGGCGGCGTGGCTCTCGGGAAAGCCATAGGAGCCAAAGCCCTCGATCTGCTTGAAGGTCCGCTCGGCAAAGCCCTTGGGATAGCCCCGCGCGATCATGCCGTTCACCAGCTTGTCGTAGAAATGGCTGACGCCGCCGGTGAGCTTGAACGTCGCCATGGCACGGCGTAGCTGATCGGCTTCGACCGGCGTGAAGCCTGCGCCCACGATCGCGACCTTCATCGCCTGCTCCTGGAACAGCGGGACGCCCAGGGTCTTCTTGAGCACCGCTTCCAGTTCGGGTCTGGGATATTCCGGCGTCTCCTTGCCCTCTCGGCGCCGGAGATAGGGATGGACCATGTCACCCTGGATCGGCCCCGGGCGAACGATCGCCACCTCGATCACCAGATCGTAGAATTCCTTTGGCTTGATCCGAGGCAACATGGACATCTGCGCCCGGCTCTCGATCTGGAATACGCCCAGCGTGTCGGCCCGCTGGATCATCGCATAGACGTCCGGGTCATCATCCTGCAGATCGGCCATGCCGACCTTGATACCCTTATGCTCCTCCAGCAGGTTGAACGCCCGGTTCATGCAGCCGAGCATCCCCAGGCCGAGCACATCGACCTTCATGAATTTCAGTGCATCGATGTCATCCTTGTCCCATTCGATCGTCTGGCGATTTTCCATCCGGGCAGGCTCGATCGGCACGAGATCGTCGAGCCGCTCCTGCGTCAGGACGAAGCCGCCGGGATGCTGGGAGAGATGCCGCGGCGTGCCGATGAGCTGGCGGGAAAGCTCCAGGGTAAGCTTCAGCCGATGATCCTGCGGATTGAGGTTGGCGCTTTCGATCTGCTCTTGCGAAATCCCGTCCATGCTCCAGCCCCAGACGAGACCGGTCAGCATCTTTGTGAGATCGCGCGGCAGGCCCAGCGCCTTGCCGACTTCGGCGACTGCACCACGTGTGCGATAGCGGGTGACGACGGCCGTCAGCGCGGAGCGGGTGCGGCCATAGGTCTCATAAATCCACTGGATGATCTCTTCACGGCGCTCATGCTCGAAATCGACGTCGATATCGGGCGGCTCCTTGCGTTCGCCCGAAACGAACCGCTCGAACAGCAATTCGTGCTTGATCGGGTCGATCGAGGTGATGCCGAGCATGTAGCAGACGCAGCTATTGGCCGCAGAACCCCGGCCCTGGCAAAGGATGCCGCGCCTGCGGCTTTCGGCGACGATCGCATTGACCGTCAGAAAATAGGGTGCGTAGCCGAGCTGGTCGATCAGGCGCAGCTCATGGTCGATCTGCTTGCGATAGTCGTTGGGCAGTCCCGCTGGGAACATGCGCTGTGCGGCGGCGTCGGTGAGTGCCGCAAGCGCTTCCTGCGCGCTGTGGCCCTCCATCACCTCCTCATAGGGATATTGATACTGGATTTCGCCCAGATCGAATTGGCACCGTTCAGCGATATCCGCGCTGGCCTGGATCGCGTCGGGAAAGGCGGCAAAGCGCCGTTCCATCTCCTGCGGGCTTTTCAGATTACGATCCATGTAGCGCTCGCGCTTGAATCCCAGCGCATCGATGCTCGTCTGCTCGCGGATCGCCGTCATCACATCCTGCAGAGGGCGGGCCTCGGGCGTGTGATAAAGAATGTCGCCGGTCGCGACGCTGCGGACGCCTGCATTACGTGCCATGGCATCGAGATCATGGAGACGGGCAGCATCTTCCGGCCGGCGGCGGAGCGAAAGCGCCATATAGGCGCGATCGCCAAAGACCTGCCTCAGTTCGGCAAGGTTGGCGAGCGTGGCGCTATCGGCCATGTCCGGAAGCAGAATGGCGATCAGCCCTTCGGCATGATGTGCCACATCGGCCCACTCGAGGAGGCAGCAGCCCTTGCCGCCGCGTGCCTTGCCCACCGAAAGCAGGCGCGTCAGCTGTGACCAGGCAGCGCGATCCGTCGGATAGAGTAACAAGGCGCGACCGTCCGAAAGATCGACCCGCGCGCCCGCGATCATGCGCACGCCGGTCGCCTTCTGCCCCGCCCAGCCGCGCACCACTCCAGCGACACTGCCCCAGTCTGCAAGTCCAAGCGCCTGATGGCCTAGGAGCGCTGCGGCCGAGAACAGCTCTTCCGGCGAGGACGCACCACGCAGGAAGGAAAAATGGCTCGTGACCTGGAGTTCCACATAACGCGCCATCAGCCAAACAGCCCGTGCATATACCAGCTCAGGTCACCGGTCGGCGCGTCGACGCCATCGCCGCGACGGAAGATCCAGAATCGCTCGCCCCCTTGCGCTTCCACCCGGAAATAATCCCGGACCGCCCACATCTCGCGTGCATTCTTCCACCACTCGCCATGAATGCGCTCGGGGCCGTCACCGGCCACCATGCGATAATCTTGCCGGCGCCAGGTAAAGCGGCGCGGCGGGTGATCAGGAAGCAGGGCGACAACATGAGAGAGGCGTTCGGGGCGAGGCAACATGCGAACCGGCCGTTTCCATGCAGGCCAGCCCAATGGCTTGAGCAAGGCTTCCGTCCGCCGGACCGCGCGTTCGGGCACATCGCTTTCATGGGCGGACAGCCGGAAGGGGGCATCGGGCTCTATCCGTCCTGCGAGCTGATCGAGAAGCGTGGATATGTCGGTCGGCCGATCGCCGCTTCCGAGCGATGCCTCCAGCGTCTGGGCCTCCAGCGGCTCGACACGAGGGGCGGCGAGCGCCATCGCCTCTATGCCAAGGCCTGGGTCGATCTTTTCCACCCGCATTGCCAGCATGCGCTTCAAATGCCGCGCGTCGCGCGTTGCCCGGGCGGTGCCGATCGCGATCGGCTGCTCGGTGGCATCGACGATTTTGCAGGTCAGGTGCGCCGTGCGCAACCCCACGCCGCGTTCCTGGAGGAGGGCCACCAGATCGTCGACCAGATCGCCAATCACCTGGACGATGGCTTCCGCCGTGCCGATCGGTTCAAGCAGGCGCCGCTCGACGCACGGAAGGTCGAACGGGATGAGCGGGATAATGGGTTCGGCGACCATGCCGCGGGCCTGGTCAAGCCGCCGGACGGCATCGAGACCCAGGCGTTTGGCCAATGGACCGCGCGGCATGGGATAAAGGTCGGCGATACGTTCGATGCCGAAGCGCGCGGCCGCCATCAGAGCGTCGGGCGTAAGGCGCAGAGCGGCCAGCGGCAGATCGGCAATGGCCTGGGACTCGCCGCCATGGGGCAATAGGGTGACGGCCTCGCCGCGATAGCGCGCGAGCGCATAAGCAGCGCCCGGCGTGCCGGCGATCGCAATGCTGGCGGTGAAACCCAGTCGCTCGAGGAAGCGAAGGAGCCGGCGACAGAAGCGCGCTTCGCCACCGAACAAATGGGTCGTACCGGTGAGGTCCAGCCACAGGCCATCGGCGCCCGATATGCAGGCTGTGGGTGTCCAGTGACCAATGGCATGGAACGCCAGCCGCTCAAGCCATGCACGATCTGCTTGCGGTTGTGCATCGCGCACGTCCAGATCGCTCACCAGCGCTCGCGCATGGGCGGCTGCCATGCCGGATCGCAGACCAAGGTCCAGCGCGACGGGGCACGCCGCCGTGACGACATCGCGCTGGCCGGCGCGCTCGATCAAGACCATCGGCTTTCCCCAGAAGGTCGCCCAATTGAGCGGAAGGGCACTTGCTGCCCCTCTTCCTGCATCCTCTGCAGGCATGGCTCTGAACGGATGGTCGGCGGATTCGCTGCGCCGTCCCATCTCGCGCATGGTGGGACGCTGATGGGCAGGGAGTGCATCGATCTCGGCCTGACTGGGGCGATTGCCGAGCGATCCATCACGCGCCCAGCGGGCGCCGGGGCGCCAGCCGCCGCCGCGGGGTACGGAGCAGGCGCCGGGATTATCGTCGATCGGTGTTGCAAGGCGCGGCGCGAGCGCAATCCCGCCTGTTTCAGGCGGCCTGACTGTCCGCTCCAGCCGCCGAAGCCGCTCGATGGCGAGCTGCGGCAGGTAGAGCGAGGCGACCCTTGTCATCACAGGCGTCCAGTTCGAGGGAAAAGGGATTGCCATTGCGCTGGCGTACAAGTTCGATCGACCAGCGCGCCCGGCCGACGCCGGGATGGGCGAGGCGCGCGGATGGCAGGCAGCCGATGCGCCATCGGGTCATGGCGGAAGAAAGGCCGCTTAGCGGACAGCGCTCGCGGGCGCGATGGCGGCGATAGAGCAGCATCGGCGTCCGACTATCGGAGGCGGCAAGCTGAAGACGGCGGGTTGCTGTCTGGTCGGCCTGTCTGACTTCGGCAATGACGCACGCCAGCGATCCGTCGCGCAGTGCGTCCTCGGCCATGGCGAGGACGATATTGTCCTTTTGCCCTTGGGCGTAAAAAACCTTGTTCGGACCAAGTCCGACCTGCTCCAGGCCAGGCGCGTAGAGGTCGAACTGTGTGAGCGCCCAGAATATGCTGAGCTGCGGATCAGCTGCAAAGCGGGCGGCGATCCCGGCTGCAAAAAGGGTTGCCGCAGCATCGTCGCTCAGCGTCGCCGACGCCGCCGCAATCTCATGCAGTCCAGCGCTATCGAGGCCATGACTTGCCAGCCGCTCGTCCAGCGCAGACACGCCAAAAGGCATTGCAGGACTGCGCGCGCTGTTGCTGTGCGCGAGCCCCGCGCGGAGCGCGGCAAGCTGATCGGCGCGCGGCCGATCGGGAAAAGAGGATAGCGTGGGCATGGGAACATACGACTCAAATGTTCCCTTTATGTTCCGCCCTGCCACCCGTTTCGTCAAGGGCGATGAATCCCAATTTTCTCAATAGTTAGTTCGTAACGGATCAACTCTGCAGAAGCCGGCGCGTCGCTGGATCGCGCTCGCCGAAGAACCAGCGATCGAGCACATCGGCAAAGGATGGGGCAGGGAACGCCGCTTCAAATAAAGTGAGCGAGGAGCGCAATTTCATGGCGTCCACAGCCCCGAAAACGACGACAGGATCATCGATATCGAGTTGCAGGAACGCGTGGACGCACTGGCGATATCGCTTCCCGAGAAGTGGATGGTGGAGATAGGCACGTGCTTCCTCGATCGAGGCGATTCCATAATATTGCGCGGTCGGACTATGACCAAGACCGCGCAATTGCGGGAAGACATACCACATCCAGTGAGAGCGTTTGGCCCCTGCGGAAATCTCCGACAGAGCGGCCGCATAACTGCCGGCCTGGGAATCGAGAAAACGGGCGAGGGACGCATCGTCTCCCATCAGAGCAGCGCGCCTTGCGCGGGGGGCGCGCCATAGACCTGGGTTACAGGCAGACTTCCCTGCGGCAACCAGCGCAACACCTCTTTGGCCGGCACGCCAGGATCGAGCCAGTCGGCCCATTGGTCGCGAGCGAGCGGGATGATCTGACGGTGGTGATAGGGCGCAATGTCCGGCCCGGCATCCATGGTAAGCATGGTGAAGGCTTCGCCCATGGGGCTCTCGCGCCAGATGCCCGCGATGCAGAACCAGTCATGGTCGGCCATGGTGAAAAGCCATTTGTCGAGCCGCTTCTGTTTGGGATCGGCAGGATCAGTGAATTCGTAGAATCCGTCGGCCAGGATCAGGCAGCGACTGGATGCGAATTCCCGGCCCTCGGTGCGGAAATTATAGACGGGTTTGCCGTTACGGCCCGGCCATGACCAGCGCCGGTTGAGGAGTTCATTGATCCCGCTTCCCGCCTCGCTGCGCCGGACGATCGGGGCCATGTCGGTCATCCTGATGTCCTCGCGCGCCGGCACATTCGGGGCACCTTCGGGCATGCCGATCTTGATCTTGAGCCCCTCGAAATCCTCGGCGATCGACGCGATGTCGATCAGCAGGCGATAGTCATTGCACATTGAACCTCCTTATTCGCCGCCGCTTGCTCCTCGATATCGTTCCCTGTATGTTCCTTTGATGGACTCGAAAGCAACACCCTTCGACTCCGACGCGCTCGGTAGTCGCCGTGCCATCATAAGGCGCAATCCCGATGATATGGCCGAGATTGAGATGATCGAGGCGGCCTGGGGTTCCAACCCGCGCTTCGCCGACGGGGTGCGCTACGAGTTCATCCGGTCCGAAGGGCGGCAATTTCCCAGCCATCGCTGTCTTGTCGCGGCATCGGAATTCCACATTCGCAATGGCGAGAAGAAGTTTCGCGCTTACCGCGAGGATGGCAATTTCTTCTATCTCGCTGCGATCTGGGAGCCGGCCATGGGCGAGTGGCCCGTGAGCTACCGGATCATAACGCTCGACGCGAACCCTGACGTCATCCGCTATCAGGCGCGTCATGGCGCCATCATCGAGCGCAGGGATGCACAGAAATGGCTGGATTTCGCCGTGCCCGAAGCGGAATTGCTGGTGACGCCGCCGGCAGACATCTTCACGGTCGAAGAGATTTTGACCAAGCCCGTTCAGACGAGCCTGGCCTTTTGAAGCAGGTTTGGGAAATGGGTATGTTCGCGCAAAATGGCGCAGGGCAGGCTGACCTTTTCGGCGTGCCTCTCCTGCCAGGCCTTTCGTGGAGCGATGATTTTCTCACGGCGCGCGAAGAGCGAGCGCTGATCGAACGGATCGAAGAAACGAGCCTTACGCCCTTCCGCTACCAGCAGTGGACCGGCAAGCGGCTGACGCGCAGCTATGGCTGGAGCTATGATTTCGAAACCGGCACATTCGCGCCGACCGACCCAATCCCGCAATGGCTGCTGCCAGTCAGGGCGCGCGCCGCCCGTTATGCCGGGCTCGCACCGGAAGAGATCGTCCAGGCTCTCCTCATTCGCTACGATCCAGGCGCGGGGATCGGCTGGCATCGTGACAGGCCGGTTTTCCGCCATGTCATCGGCATCTCGCTGGGCGAGCCGGCTGCCATGCGCTTTCGTCGCAAGAAGGGGGATCGGTTCGAACGCATCTCCGCGCCGCTGACGCCAAGAGCCATCTATCATCTCGATGGCGAGGCGCGAAACGACTGGGAGCATAGTATTGCGGAACTGGAAGCCGCGCGCTGGTCCATAACCTTTCGTACCCTTCGCTGAGCCAGATCCGTTTCTGGGCGACCCCTGCAAATTGAGAGGAGGGCCTGCGATGGAAATGACGCACATCGCGCTGTTGCGACCGGCCCGGCTGCCTTGGCCTTGGCGCGATATTCTCTGCCCTGCCCGTGGGTATGCGCCAGGCTCAAGCGATGTGTCGGTTGCATGCCGGCGCTCCAGGCAGGATCCAAGAGCCAGCGATCCGGATCACTGCCCATCTTGACGGCACGGCCATGGCTGCGCATCTGCGTGCGATGGCCCAAGGGCGCTTGCGCGGCGTAGGCCTTGCGCTACTTTGGCCTCAGGTGCCGTGAATAAGCCGGGTTCATGCCGGAAGGGACGTCGCGGCACATATGTGCTCCCGGCCAATAAGCGGGCTTCTTGCATAGAGGTTCCAACACCCGTCCCTTCCACTTTTTTTGGGACTTGATCCCGACCTGCAAATGAATCAGCCTAAAAGGGCCCGCGGGAGGCTGCGGGCAGGGGCGTGGAAACCCTTATGCAAGACATGGATCGCTGCTGGCTGCGCCGGCGGCCTTCGCAGATCCGCAAGCCATCGCGCTTGCGGGCGACGCTGCGCATTGACGTTTCCTTTCGGCATCGCGCCGGGCCCCTTCCGGAAAGTGGAGTGGCCCGATGTCTGCACATGATGCGCCCGCCGAACAGGAGAAGGCTGTGCCGCCTTCGCTTGGCGCATGGTTCGAGCGCGACGGCCGATGGCTGGAGCGTCTCCTGAGCCGAAATCTGCGATTGCCCTCCGCCGAAGTGGAGGACATCGCGCAGGATACCTGGTTGCGCATCGCACGCATGGCACCGGAAGAAGTGACCCATCCCAGGGCCTTCCTGTCCCGGATCGCCCTCAATCTGTTTCGGGACCGGCGCCGGCGCGAGAAACTGCGTCAGGAAAAATCGCACCTTCTGGCGGCAAACGACATCACGCCGCTCGGACCCGAACGGTTGCAGGAGCAGGAAGCCGACCAACTGCTTGAGCAGCTCATCGTCGATCTACCGCAAAACCTGCGTGACGTATTCCTCCTCAGCCGGTTCCGGCGCATGACGAACCATGATATTGCCGAACATCTGGGGATTTCCGTGAAGACCGTCGAATGGCGCATGTCCAAGGCAATGGAGCACTGCATGACGAAGCTCCGGGGCTAGGATGATGGATGAGCATGATCCAACCGCCGAGCACCGCCGCGCGCAAGCCGCTCAATGGTTTGCGCGCCTCAAGTCCTTGCCGGTCTCCAAAGGGACGCTGGAGGATTTCTTCGATTGGCGACGTGATCCCGCCAATGCGGAAGCCTTCGCCGAGGCCGAATCGCTCTGGCATGATGCCGGGCGACAAGGCGATAGCCCCGCCATCCTCCGGTTGACCGCCGAAGCCTATGCGCGCGCAGGGGCAACGCCCAGACCCAGGCGATCCATGCGCTCCCTTCTCGCCATTGGCGCAGGCGTGCTCTTTGCCATGCTGGTGGCGAGCTGGTGGATCTTCCAGGTCGATCGACCACAGCAATTCGCCACATTGACGGGCGAGCAGAGGGCCGTGGCGCTCTCGGATGGCTCGCAGGTCCGACTTGATACCGAAACCCGCCTCAACACCCGGATGGAAGATGATACGCGCCAGATCCGGCTCGACCAGGGGCAGGCGATGTTCGAGGTCGCCCATGACCGGGCGCGCCCGTTCCGCGTGAAGGCCGGCGACGTCGAGGTGGAGGCCACCGGTACGAAGTTCGACGTGCGTTTCGTCGACGGCGTCACCCGCGTCTCCCTGTTCGAGGGTGGCGTCGATATCCGCGAGGCAGGCCGCGACGTGATACATCTGTCGCCCGGCGAAATGTGGAGTTCGAAAGCTACGCGCGCGGCGAGCATCACGTCGCTCGATGTCAGGCGAGCCTCGGCATGGACGCAGGGGCGGCTTATCTTCGAGGCGACGCCATTGTCGGAAGCGATCTCGGAGATTAACCGCTACACGCAGAACAAGGTCGTGCTGGGCGCAACCGCGCGCGCACGCGAGCCCATCAGCGGATCATTCAAGACCGGTGATCCCTCGGGCTTCCTCAAAGCCGTCGCCGCACTGCTGTCGCTGGACTTTGAAAGGCAGGAGAACGGCACGTTTCTGCTTCGCGATCGACGTCCGTCACAAATTTGAAATTTTTCATTCCCTGCCGTTAGGGTGACCTCGGGGCCGAGGCGTCCCTTAGCTAGAGGGCGGCGATCAGGCACGCCCGAGCCGGTGGTGTCTTGCCCCGGCGCCAAGGGGGAAGAACCGTCGCCATGCGCACTCAGATCATCGCCGCACTGTTCAGAGGAACGTCACCCCTCATCGTGATGGCGGCGGCGTCCGCACAGCCCGCATCTGCGCAAGTGGCTGAGACGCGTATCGCATTCGCCATTGCGCCCGGCGCCCTGTCGACAGCGCTCGCCCAATATGCCGAGCAGGCCAAGGTGCAGCTCATCTATACGCCGGCGCTCGCCGCCGGCCGCAAATCGACCGGGATCAAAGGACAGTTTTCGCCGCGCGAGGCGCTGGCGCGACTCCTCGCCGGCACCGGCATAGCCGTGCGGCAGGTCGGCCGCGACGTCTTCATGCTGAGCGGCGCGCAGAGCGAGGCTGATGAGGCAGGGGAGGTGCGATCGCCGGTCTTTACGGATGAAAGGCCGCAGGACATCATCGTGACCGGATCGCATATTCACGGTGCGCCGCCCACAGCGTCGCCCACCAAGGTCGTCACCCGGTCCGATATCGAGCGTGGCGGCTACAGCTCGGTCGCACAGGCACTCCAGGCGATGCCGGGAAATTTCGGTGGCATGGCGACCGAGCAAAGTGCGCTTACCTATGCCGACCGGTCGGGTAGCAATACCACGCTGGCCTCGGGGGTGAATCTGCGAGGCCTCGGTCCGCAGGCGACGCTCGTGCTGGTGAACGGCCGACGGGTGGCGGGCTCCGGCATGATGGGCGATTTCGCCGATATTTCGAGCATTCCCATGAGCGCGCTCGATCGGGTGGAAATCATCACCGACGGTGCATCCGCCCTTTATGGATCGGATGCCGTCGCCGGGGTCGTCAACATCATCCTCAAGGAGGATTTCGACGGACTGGAAATGCGCTTGCGCGGCGGGACAGTCACACAGGGCCACGCCCGTGAACTGCAATTCTCGCAGACCGCAGGCAAGAGCTGGGGCAGCGGTTCGCTTCTGCTTTCCTACGAGTATCAGCGTCGGGTCGCACTGCGCTCGGCCGATCGGGCTTATGCCCGGTCGGCCGATTCCCGACCTTTCGGTGGCACTGATCGCCGCTATCCCTATAGCTCGCCGGGCAATGTCCTGGGTTTCGACGAAAGCGGCGCCCTGGTTCCAACCTATGCCATTCCCGCAGGACAGGATGGGACCGGCCTGACGGCAGCCGATTTTCTTGCCGGCGAGGCCAATCTCGAAAATTTCAGGGAGGGAACCGACCTCTCGCCGGACCAGAAGCGCCACAGCCTCTATGCCCGCGTGTCGCAAAGCCTGACCGATGCTATCCAGCTCTTCGCGGAAGGGCGATTTTCGCACCGGAAATTCTCCAGTCTGACGTCCGGCTATGCAACGATCCTCTCGATCACGGACGCCAATCCCTGGTTCGTGTCGCCGACCGGGGCATCGAGCGACCTGATCGGCTATGCCTTTACGCAGGAACTGGGACCGGTTCGCTCGGCCGGCACGGCGAGAAGCTACGCCTTCACGGGCGGCCTTCAAGCCGAACTTGGGGCGGACTGGAAATTATCCAGCTACCTCGCCTATGCCGCCCAGCGCGACCGCAACAGAACCGATCAACTCGCCAACGAATATCTGTTCGCAGAAGCATTGGGCAGCATCGCCGATGATCCTGCCAGCGCCTTTTCCGCGCAGCGCGATGGCTATTTCAATCCCTATGGCGATGGGAATGCCAATTCGCGCGCCTTGCTGCAGGCAATCAGCGGCTATTCCGATTATGAAAGCCGATCCAACATCCTGACCGCCGACATGGTCGCCGACGGATCGCTGTTTTCGTTGCCGGGCGGATCGGTCAAGCTTGCCGTCGGGGCCAATTACCGGCGCGAACGTTTCCACAGCCAGGCGGTGGACTTCATCTTCTCGCCAACCCCGGCTGCAGGAAAACCGGCAGATTATTCCCGCTCGATCTGGGCAGGCTTTGCCGAGCTCGCCGTGCCGCTGTTCGGCCCCGACAATGCGCGCGCCGGTCTCCAGCAGCTGGATTTTTCCGCGGCCGTTCGCGCCGAGCGCTATGATGATTTTGGCAGCACCGCCAATCCCAAATTCTCGCTGCGCTGGGTTCCCGTCGATGGCATGGCCATACGGGCGACATGGGGCACGTCCTTCCGAGCGCCCAATCTACGCGAACTGGGCGCGCCTGAAACCGCCAATCTCAGGATCGCGACCAACGAGGCGGGGAACTCGGTGGTCGTCATCCAGCGCAGCGGTGGCAATACCGGCCTGTCGCCCGAAAAGGCGAAGAGCTGGACCGTGGGACTCGACCTAACCCCATCATCCCTCGCTGGGCTGACGGCGAGTCTCACGGCTTTCCGCACCATATTCTCTGGCCGCATCAGCAATGTGGTCCAGCAGAATTTCTCCAGCGCGTTGACCGATCCGATTTACGCGCCCTTCGTCCGATGGGTCAGTCCGGGGACGAATGCCGATGATCTGGCCTTTGTCGAAGAGCTGCTTTCCCGCTCCGGCGCCTCCAATCCCTATCCGGTAGAAAGCATCGCCGCCGTCGTGGATGCCCGCTACGTCAATACCGGGCGTGTCGATGTGGCCGGCGGCGATTTCGACATCAATTATGTTTTCGAGCGCGGTTCCAATCGCTTCAATATCGGCGTGGGCGCTACCTATCTCGAACGTTGGCGCGAACAGGTGACCCCGGATTCACCGGCGGTGGATCGTCGCAATGTCGCTGGCAGACCAGTGGATCTCAAGGGGCGGATGACCATCGGCTGGGCGCGCGGCCCGTTCGACACGCAAATTGCCCTCAACCATGTCGATGCCTTTCGCGATGAAGCGGGCAAGCGTATCAAGGCATGGAATACGGTCGACATGCGTATTGCCTACAAGTCGAAGGCTTCCACGGGCATTGCGTCGGGCTTCACCATTTCACTGGCGGCGCAGAACCTCTTCGACAAGGCGCCTCCCTTCTACGACTCGACCGCCGGCGCCGGCTATGACGGGTCCAATGCCGATGCGACCGGTCGATTTATCGCCCTCGAAATCGCCAGACGCTGGTGACATCGCATGCGCCGCCTCCTGTGCTGGCTAGTCGCCGCTATCCTGATCCTGCAATGCGCGGCGGTCGCAGCGCGCCCCTATAGCCTCGACGATCTGCTTCGGCACGAAGATACAGGAAGGATGTTGGTCGATCCGGGCGGCCGATGGCTTTTGTTCGAGAAATATGAGTCGCATCTGGCGATGCAACGCCAGGATCGATTGTCGCTCGGACAGATTCTGCGCGCGCGGCCCTATATCGTCGACCTCCATGGACGCGGACCTGCAAGACCTCTGCTCGATGACGGCCAGCCCGGCACCATCCTTCTTGGGTTTTCGCCTTCGGGGAAACGGGTTGCGGTCGCGCGGCTGCAAGATGGGGCATATCGCTTCGGCATCGTATTGCTTGCTTCTGGTGCTGTTCAGTGGTGGTCCTATGCGCCGGTCCATGACGGCTTCCATCCCGTCCATAGCTGGCTCTCGGACGACCGGCTGCTGATCCTGACGCAGCGCGATGACAGACCGGCCGTTCGGATGGCTCTGGACTGGCCACCGGAACGCCCCATGCGGGAGCGATGGGACCGGACTGCCGCTGGTGCTCTGGCCGTATCGGTCAGCGGCAGCGGCCGCTATCTGCGCGATGACGGACGCTCCCAGCAGCAGCTCCTGATGGTCGATGCCGTTACGGGAGCGACACAGGCTCTTGCCACCGGCCCCTTTGCGCAGCTGCAACTATCCCCTGACGGCAAATATGTCGCACTGATCAAAGCGGATCGCGCGCGGCAGCCCTCCGCCGATCAGATGGTAGGGGAGGATGACAGCTTCTATGGCCGCCATCTCCTCCTGCTGGATCTCGCATCCGGGGCACAATGGGAGCCTTGCTCCGAGTGCAGCCTGCCCGGCGATCCGCGCTGGTCAGACGATAGCGCGCATATCGGCTTCGTCGCGGACCGCAAGGGGCGCCGGGAGGCCGTGATGGCGAACATGGCGCGGCATGTCGTCATGTCAGCAAGCCCGAGCCGCTCTGCATCCTCGGACGGCTGCGTGCTTGCCCCGCATCAGGACGTGCCGGTCGCCGCCCGGGCGTCCGTCACGCCGACTGATGAGAGGGCCAGCTTTTCGGTCCCGATGCCCTGCACCCGGCCATCGGCCATGCCGGGCACCATCTGGGCTGCCGCGCCCTGGCGCGTTGGCACAGGCGGCGTCATTGTCGAAAGGCCGACAGGCGGCGCCATTAGGATTCCTTGGCAAAGGCACGAGGCGATCGCGTCCGTGCAGTCGAGCGATATGGGGAAGGGCGGGGCAGTTGCGCTTCGCATTTCCGCCGCTTCCGGGCGAAGCGACCTGTTTCTCGCAGGCGAGGGACAAGCTCGCTTTCTTATGGCGCTCAACAGCGTCATGCGCGATGTCGAACCGGCCATCATGCAACCGCTCTTGCATCCGTCGGCTGACGGTTCGCCGGTCACCAGCTGGCTTGTGCTTCCGCCAGGAGAGAAGGAAGCCAAAGGGCTGCCGATGGTGGTCATTCCCTATCCTGGGCAAATCTATTCAGACGTTGCGCCCGCCGATCAGCAGGTCGGCCGTGAACGCTTCTACACCAATGCGCAGTTGCTGGCGGCAAGCGGCTTTACCGTTCTGCTACCGTCCATCCCGATGCCGCGCGTTCTTCCCGACACAGGCTTTGATTTTCCTGCCGCGCTCGCCCCGGCGATCGAGGCGGCCCTCGCCACGGGTGCCTGCGATCCTGCGCGCATCGCGCTTTGGGGCCATAGTTACGGCGCATACAGCGTCGCCATGGCAGCAGCCCAGAGCAGGCGCTTCCGCGCCGTCGTCGCATCGGCAGGCATATATGATCTGGCCGCGACCGCCGGGACCTTCGGTCGCGCGATGCGCCTGTCGCCCGAGGAGGGACTGAATGTCGCGGCCTCCTATGCCTGGGCTGAAAACGGGCAGGGGCGGATGGGCGTAGCGCCCTGGAAGGCGCCGGGGCGCTATATCGCCAACAGCCCCATCTACCAGGCCGATCGCGTGAATGTGCCGATGCTCATCATCGGGGCCGACCGCGATTTCTCGCCGGTCGAACAGGGTGAGCAGCTTTTCTCGGCCCTGTTCCGCCAAGGCAAGGATGCCCAGCTCATTACCTATTGGGGAGAAGGACATGTTATCGGCAGCCCTGCAAATCTCCGGGACTTCTATGCTCGGGTGATCGGCTTTCTTGCAGATAATCTGGCGGTGAAAGCGCGGGCTGTTCCCGTGGTTGCTGCAGCCGCTCCTGCCATCCCCGCATCCAGCGCTCGACAATGAGCAAGCGAATGATCTCGCCATAGCAACTGGACTGGACCAGATGGTCGGGGTCGAGCACATGTTCGAGCCTCATCCGATCCACGAGTCCGGTTTGTGCCAGTGCGCCTTCGAGCAGTCGCATACGAAGGATCGGCACGCTTCTGGCCAACGTCTGTCCGAAGAAATAGGACAGGCTGCCTTTTCCGCGTCTCTCGATCAGCGCTGCGGGCAGTCGGTTGGCAAAGGCTGCGCGCGCCATGGCCCGGTCGCGCCTTCCCTCGGTCAGAGCCATGAGCGACTGGCCGAGCGCATGTTCGACGATCGGTTGCGAAAGCAGCGGATGGATCACTCGCATCACCTGCGCGCAGCGGCTGGGACCAAATGCGTTCCGGTCGCCGGCTATCGCTTCGATCTGCATGCGCTTGGCTTGAGACACGCCCTCGAGCGACCCTGCCCATGTCGAAGGTCGCGACTGGCTGGGATGGACACAGAAGGGACTGCGTTTGCCCGCGACATCAGCGTTCCGCACCGAAGGCAGCCAGGCCGCGGCCGCGACCCTCCAGATACTGGTTTGGCACCAGCGCGCGAGCGCCTCCAGACGTTCGAGGTTGAGCTTTTGCCCGTCCGGCCAGCCGTCTTGTGCCACCAGCGGCGTGGGATGCTGGAAGAACAGCGCATCGCCGCCGCGGCCGGTGAACAGTGCATCGGCGCCTCGCGCCTTGCACATGGCCGCCAATTGCCGATCATGGAAAAAGCTTGTGCTGCCGATGCCGGGGCGCACGCCCACGGCCGCCCCATCCAGCAAGCTGTCGTCGATCGCCGAAATGCCGAACGCAATTTCGTGCGGTTCCAGCCCAAGCCTGTCTGCCACGGCGCGACTGAAACGGCGTTCGTCGCCAGCCAGGCTGTCGCTGAAAAATGTGAAGGCGCCGATCCCTTCGCCCTTTGCCTGCGCCAGGCTCGCCGCGACGATGGCGGAATCGAGACCGCCCGAAAGTTCCACGATGGGCTTTGCATGCATGGATGACCAGGCAGACACGCTTGCGTCCACGATGCGGGCCAGCGCCGCCGGGTCGCCCGCCGCGCTGCGTGGCGCGCAATGGTCGCGCGGTGCCCATAACCGTTTGGCACTGGTGCCGGATCGGGTGAAGCTGGTGATCGCCCCCGGCTGCAAGGGCGCCACTCCGATAAGAGGCGCGGTTTCAGCGGCCTGGGAGGGATGGTGGAGGAGATGGGCTACGTCCTCCAAGTTGATGGCGAGTGTCGCAGGCGGAAAGCGGTCGAGCCAATGATCCGCGTCGCAGGCCAGCAGCGTCACGCCGCCATGGCGCCAATGAAGGCATTCCCGCGATCCGAGCGGCTCGGCGAGCACGGATAGGAATAGCGGGGCATGGGGATCGTGTCGCAACGCTATATAGCTGCCCCAAAGAGAGGAAAGCAGGTCGGAGCAATATTCTCGAAAGCCCGCCTCGTTCGCTGCTCCTGGCCTGGGCAACGTCCCGGCTTGCGCGCTGCCAAAGATTTCGCCGACCAGATATTGGGAGGGGGCCACCTGCTCGGCCCATGCGCCCTGCGTCGCGACCATCAGGCCATTGGACCGCAAAATCTGGATATCGGGCTCGCGCAGCAACAGGGCCTCGATCCGGCTGGCAGTTGCCACGGCCATGGCATCCTCGGGATGCCAGGCGGCGATGAGATAATCGCCGCGCATCAGCTTTGGCGCAGCCGAAAGATCGGTACATAATCCTCGATCAGATGGACCCGCTCACCGATCAGCATATCGTCGATCGCGAGCCAGCAATGCGCGCGAAAGGGAAAGAGCTGAACCCCGATGACCCAGTCCGCGCTGCGTCCATGATAGGACAGATAATGAAGCAGCGCATAGGCGCGCAGAAGGCATGGCGCACGATAGGGAAGGTAGAGGTTCATCCGCTCGAACCGGGCAGCCAGGTCGTGAGCAGACGCAGCGCTGCGCCGGAAGGGCGCCTGGCCAAGATGCATCGCCTCGATCATCAAAGACCGGATCGGCTTGCGAAAGAAGGATGGAAGAGCGGCGCACCATGCGCGCATGAAAAGGCGTCGGTCGCCCGCTTCGAGCCGATCATCAGGGGCCTCGGGCTCCCGCCAGATGGGCAGGCGCGGCTCTGCGCCGACCTCCCATCCATGGTCCACTGGATCATAATGGCAGCTATAGGCATCGGCTTCGAAGTCGAGTGTGACGACGCCGTCACCGCATCTGGCGGTGGGGGCGCCGAAAAGGTCAAGAGAAAGCATGGCGGCTCCTCATGGACGGTGCCGATGCCCAGTGTAGTCAGGCACCGGCACCGCCAGCTTGGTTCAGCCGCCGACCGTATATTCGCGGTCGAGGATCATTTCCGGCTGCCCTCCCGAAAAGCTGGCGCGCGTCAGCTTGCGCGCCTTGCCCAGCGCGATCGCGCGGTTCGCGGGACGCAGATCGGACGAACCGGATTGAACGGACTGTTTCATTTCAACCTCCTTCATCGGGCCGCGACCATTCGCGGCGACTTGAGTAGGAAGCAGGCGCAAGTGATAGCAAAATCATATTTGCTCTATATTTGGCCTATATTCTCGGAACATTGCCCTGACCTTCGAAGGCGTTCGCAAGCTGGCCCGCGGCGTTGCGGCAGCGCGCGTGAAAAGCATGGCTGATATCGCGCGCCATCGCGAGATCATCCCGTGTGAGCGCATCTGCAAATAGCTGAGCGCGCTCCCCCATGTCCGCAAGAATGGTCGCTTCATGGCGGCGCAGCACAGCGAGCCTGTCGTCCACATAGCGCCGGATCGAGATGATCGCGGCGTCGCCTGTCGTTGAGGCCCTGTTGTCGAACAGGCGCCAGAGGCTTCGCGGTCGACCGGCCCTGTACCCGCTTGCTGGATGAAGCTGCAATGCCCGATCCATCCACAGCTCGTGGGCTGTGTAGAGGCTGATGATCGCGCGGGCATTGAGGGGCGCAAGATAGAAGCCCTCGCGATGGCGCTCGACGACGAGATCGCGCCCGGCCAGCTGGCGCAAGGCCTCGCGCACCGGCGTCGTGCTGACGCCCAGGGACTGCGCCAGCGTAGTGATGCCGATCCGATGAATCGGGCGATACTGGCCCTGGGCGATCCGGCTGAAAATCGCATCATATATGGCCGCATAGGATTTGGGCGCCTTGCGCATCATTCGACTTCTCCCTGAGAAGTCCATCGCCGCTCGCCTTGCGCGCATACGCAAGAGATAACCTCATTTTCACCCTGATTGGGCAGACGCGCGCAAATCAATAGGTTGCATTATGCGATCAAGCTGCTGATACTCTGCAATCCTATCGCGGTCATCCCGCAGAGGATGTTCGTTCCGGCAGGAGAGGCTTTGACAGGGTTCGCGGACCTGCCTCCACGCAGTTGCTGTGTCGAGCCAAGGATGGACCGGCTGGCCGGTCGCGCATGACGGGGGCGGCGATGTCTTTCACGACCGACATGGCGGACAGCGGCGAAAGTCTCTCGCGTGCCCTTCGCGCCATCCGGCGCAAACGCGGCCTCAAAACCAGCGATGTTGCCCGCCGCATGGACATGGCGCAGCGCAGCTACGAGCTATTCGAGGCTGGCGGCGGACGCATTACATTCGAGCGATTGATGGCTTTTGCGGAGGCCACGGACTGCGACCCTTTTGCATTGATGCTGGTGGGACCGTTCGGCTCGGCCGAGTTCGCCATCCACTGCGCCGACACCAAGCTGGCGATGATCATGGTCATGTCGCTGCAGGAATTTGCCGAGGACCGCGGCGCCGACCTTTGCTTCCTCGAACCGCCCAATATCATCGCGGCCTTTCAGCGCCTCTTCAAGGATCTGGGCGGCAGGCTCGACGACAATGAGGCTTTCCTCTCCAAATGGCTGGATGGTCGCACCGGCATGATCGATCTTGGCGCGCTCAGCATGCGGGGCCTGCGCCGCAGGAAGGCGTGATGCCGCGCATTTTCAACACCGCTTTGGCCGCGGTGGAGCGGGTATCGTTTCATGGTCATGGCGCTGGCTAGCTGGCAACGGGATGACCGCTCGATACGAGCGGCTGCCTGAGTTTGGCGCATGGGCGCGGATCGGTGGATCGACGACCGGCTCCAAGGCCGGCCATAACAGCGATCCTAGAGAAGCGCCTTGTAACCGCCGGCAGCCAAGGCGCGGGCCTGGGCAACAAGTCTGCGCGTCCGCGACTTGAGATGATCAGATGCCTCATTCCATTCGCGTTCGACCGTCATTTCTCCGAACAGGGCGATGGCGGTTTCCCGGAGCGAGCGATGTCGCGCAAGCGCGTCGAGCGTAACGAGAAGCAGCGACCATCGCTCGCCGCGCGTGGAGTTGCGCTCCAGACTCTGCGGCCATGCTCCCTTGCGCAAGAGCCAGTCCCATCGCTGCAACGCATGGGTTCGCTCTAGCAGCGCGGCGCCCTCGATAATATATCGCAACCCGACCGGGCCTTGCAGCAGCTCGCCTGCCGTCAAACTAAGTCTGAGCTGCCCTTGGGGGCTTTCGACGAGCAATTCCTGACGGTCGGGCTGCTGTAGCAGCACCGCAGGCCAGGCCAATTCGAAGAGCGAAAATGCGCCGGGCTCAGTGGACCGACATGGGCTCGCCAAGGCGCATATGACGTTCATGTCCACCGCTGCCTCCCAGAACAGGGGGACGTCGCGTGCTGTCAGGTCCGGATCGCCCTCGAAAACATAGCCCCCAGGATGTGAGCGGGCGGCAGGTCCGGATAAGCTCCAGGGAAGGGCTGGTTCGCAAGAGCCTTCGCTCACAGGACTGGCCCCTATAGTCCGCCCGCCTTCGCAATATCTCCCATGCCATCTGCGATCCGGTCAGAAGATGCGCATCCTGTGGCCCCGATCGCTCGACGATCTCTGGCCGACATGAACTGGTCCGGGCTCCCTGCATGCCTGTCTCCCATATTTTGGTCAGGAGCAAGGCTGCATGAGCGGGGGGTGGGAGCGGGCACGCCACGACTTGTCGGTGCGGCGAATTGAAGCGCTTGTGCCATGTCTGGCGCGAGGATGCGGATATTCCGCATATATCAGGCGTATATTTCGCCATCTCCATGCGGACGATCAACTGCGGCGATTCCATGCGGCCGTGCGCACTGCAGGATCGGCGGGAGCGCGCGCATTTTTGCGGGTGTCTCGGGAAGCCGCGAGCGAAGGCCGGAAGCATATTCGATGGTCGGCAGTGGACGACCTAGTCACTTCTGGGGGCGTTGCAGCCGGCTTTCACTCCGGTTCGATGAAGCTGTCCCAATAGAGACGTTCGACCTCGCGTACCTCGTCCGCCGTCAGCGCGGCAAATTCTCGTCCCTGGGCACGCTGGGACAGCCGGCCATGATTCTGCTTGAGGAACTTGTGAAGCAGCTCGACCTGATCGGTCGGCATGTCGACCATTTGCTGAATGCCCAGCGTGAAGCGATCGAAGCCTTCGAGGAAGGCGACCTCCTCGGGCATGTCCACCTCGATCGTCTGTTCCACACAGGCATAGAGGAAGGCGGCATGCGCAGTGGCGTCGAAAAAGCGGTAATAGGAGGCCGTCTCGTTCAGCACCTCGACATTGCCACCCGCCGTGCGCCGCCACTCGATCAGCGGCAAGAGCGGCCTTGAATAGCTTTCTAGCACGCGCCGATAGGCATCGATTTCCCGCAGGATTGCGGCGCTCACCGGGAAGACCAGGCCAGGCGGGTTATAATGCGCCGCTGCCAGAACATGATGGATGAGCCAGCGATGGAGGCGGCCATTACCATCCACATAGGGATGGATATAGACGAAGCCGAACGCCAGCGCCGCTGCGGCCACCACGGGATCATAGCCACCCTCGCGGGTCCGGTCGGCATAATCGACGAGGCCGGCCAGCAAGTCATCAAGATCCTGCGCGCGGGCGTTGATATGGTCGGGGATGGGATCGCCGGTCTCGCGGTCATGGACCCCCACGAAGCCCCCTTCTTCGCGTAGGCCCAGACGCACGAAGCGCGCATCGCCGATGACGATGCGCTGGAGACGGTCGAACTCCGCCAGGCTGAGCTGCGTCTGCCCTGCTTCAGCGATCGCCTGGCCCCAGCGGACCGCGCGATTGCCCGATGGACGTTCTCCTTCGATCGCGAAGGAGGAGCGGGAATCGTTGAGCAGCAGAAAGGCCGCCGCACGCGCTACCAGATCCGGTCTGATCCGCCCGATCTGGGCGCGTGCGCGCTCGTCGAGCTTCTTGGCCGCAAGCGCGCTCAGTGCAGGCGAACGATCGACCATGGGACAGAAGCGTGGTGTTCCGGGCAGATTGTTCAGCACGCGATGGCGCGATGAGGTCTCGCCGCGGGCGAGGGCGAACTGCATGTCCGGGTCGACCACCTCCACCTGACGGACCTTGCCCGCGTCGGGAAGGTCGAGCATGTGCCCGGTCATCCACTCATAGAGAAACCAGATCCGGCGCGCGAACGCGCCCGTTGGTGTGGTGCTGACGATATCGGCAACATCTTCTGCCGGGATCGTCCGGAACAGCTGGTCGAGCACGGGAAGGTTCACGCCTTCCCACTTGATCGCGAAGGTGAGGTGCCCAGCCAGGCTTTCTTCGGGCCGATGGCGTGGCGTCAGCATCAGCCAGCTGTCGGTCGATACCGGGTGATGGCGTTGCGCAATGGCGGCAAGCCGTGGTGATAGCGGAGCAGCAAGATCATAGGCTGCCATCAATGCCGCATAGCCGACCGGCGTGGCAGGTTCAGGAAGCGCGCGACCGCGAAAATCCGTCACCGGCTGTGAAGGCCATTCACCCATGCAAACTCCTGCGAAAAATCGTCACCACGACCGAGGTCGCCTGCGAATCTCGTTCATAGTCTGCGAATAATTATCTCAAAATGGAAGATTTGTGAATATCGTTCACTTTCTTCCGGTTTGCGGATGTGCCGGTGGCGGCTTTTGCACGGCATGCGGGCCGTGCCTCGAGGCGAGGCGAGCCGCCCGCGCGAAGAAAAGAGATATGTCTGCTGCATTTTTGGCAGATCAGGCGGCGTGGGCAGCCAGACCGCGCCATTGCTGATCGGCGGAGTGGAGGCCCGCAGTTTCAGTGGGCGGAGCGATCGGAAGCCATGATGGCATCGACTTCGCTTGCGCTCAGCATGCCGCGCAGCTGGGCCTCGTCGAAAATGGCCGCGTTGAAGTCGCTGTCACTTTCGCCCGAGCCGAAAGCGTGGATGCCGTCGAAAATCTCGCGATCGCTCATCTCGCTCGCATGAGACGCAAATTTCATGGGATCAGACATGCTCATGGCACTGGCCTCCGTTTGCAAGCGGCAGACCAATGAAGCCCTGTCAGTCGGCATCGTGCTCGGTAAACCCCGTGATGCCGATGACTGGCTTATACCATGAATGGACCTCGAGCGCCAAAACCGACGCATCATGGTCACCCCTGAACGCAGGGCCGCAAAGCTAATCGCGGCTACACCGTTCATATCGCTTCCCATTGGGCGAACCCAAGGCCGGGACAAGCGGCGAAGACGATCAGGATCGATCATCCCTTTTTGGCGGGCACCGGGGCCCAAACCCAGCCGGATCGCCTGCCGAGCCTCGAGTCGCCGCCGGAAAAGGCGCTGGGCGCCGCGCCAAGCACGTCGATAGATGCGCGCCAGCAAGGAGGAACGCTCACTCAGCAATGCGTCCATATATCGGTCTGCAAAGGGGGATATGGGCTTTTCGGGCCTGCGGCTGCGCCTGTCGCGCTCTATGCCGCCGTCCTGGGGCGGCGGCACCCAGCCCCGTTTTCGGGTCTGGTCCATTCGGTAACGATCGCGGGCAGGGGGCGGACCCATCCAGGTCCGCCCGACGGTCGCCGCGCGAGCGCGGCGGCGCTTGTTGGAGCCTCTCCCAGAAAGCGGGAGCAGGCGGCGCTCCCTCCTAGGCCCTTCGCGGTCGCCGGCAACCCGCCGCTTCGCCAGCGGGTGCTTCACTTACGTTGCGCCCTTCGGTGCCTGCGTCCGCCGGGCGGGCCTTTCCAGTCGCATCTTGCCGCCCACCCCCGCTTTTCGGGGAGGCTCATGTTTTGGGCAGGCAGGAGGACAGGACATGGCTCATTCCACCAGCCGCAGCGCCAAGGCCAAGCGTCGCGCCGCAAACGCTCAGCCCGAACGGATCAGCCTCTATGACGAGGTCACCGCCAAGATCATCGCCCAGCTTGAAGAAGGGCATTTTCCCTGGGTCCAGCCTTGGGCATCGGGACCGGCCGCCATTGGCGGAGCGCTTGGCCCCGGCCTCCCGCGCAATGCGCTGACCGCCCGCTGTTACTCGGGCGTCAATATCCTGATCCTGTGGGGCGCGGCTATCGATCGGGGCTATCCCTCGCAAAGCTGGCTCACCTTCAAACAGGCACTCGATGCAGGCGGCAATGTGCGCAAGGGCGAGCAGGGAACGACCGTCGTCTATGCCGATCGTTTCACACCCGAAACCGAGAAGGAAAAGGCGCGGGAAACGGGACAGGATGCCAAGTCGATCGCCTTCCTCAAGCGGTTTACCGTATTCAACATCGCCCAGTGCGAAGGGCTGCGCCCCGGCCTTGTCGCCGAACCTGACCCTTTGCCCGCATGCCAGATCATCCCCATCGCCGAAGACGTGATCGCAGCGAGCGGCGTGGAATTCCGCATCGGCGGCGACCGGGCATATTATATGCCGTCACTGGACGTGGTGCAGGTGCCGCCGCAGCCTGCTTTCTACGAGCAGGTCAATTATTACCGCACTTGCCTGCATGAACTGACCCACGCCACCGGCCACCCATCGCGCCTCGACCGCAATCTCAAGAACGGCTTTGGCAGCAAGGATTATGCCCGCGAGGAACTGATCGCCGAAATGGGGGCCGCCTTCCTCTGCGCGGCGCTGGGCATCGTGCCCACCGTGCGCCATGCCGATTATATCGGCTCATGGCTGGAGGTGCTGCGCGAGGATAATCGCGCCATCTTCCGTGCCGCAGGTGCCGCCAGCAAAGCGGCCGATTGGCTGCTGTCCCGCCATCGCGAAACACAGGCCGCCGTCGCAGGCATTGAGGAACCGACCAGCACCGCTGAACCGGCCAGCACCGTCGAACAGGAAAGGAAGGCCGCATGATCCTCCTCACTCCCGATATTCGTCAGGCGCTGCGCGCCAATGCTTGTCGCAGCGCTGCCAGCCGAGCGCGGGGGAGACGTTCGATCCTCGCTGTGAGGCGCGTGACTCGCTGCGACCAGCGGTCAAATTCTTCAATCCACTGGGCGCCGCCACTTGGCTGGCTACTGAACTTTATGAAGACGGCGATACCTTGTTCGGCCTCGCCGACCTTGGCTTCGGATGCCCGGAAATGGGCGTCTTCTCCCTTATGGAGATTGAGAGCGTCCGACTGCCCTATGGCATGCGGATCGAGCGCGATGAGGGGTTCTACAGTTCCCATAGCCTGTCCCGCTGGGCGGCTATGGCCCGTCGCGCAGGCTCTATCATCCATGCCGAACAGCTTCTGAGACACGCCGCCGATGCGGCTTTCGACCTTCCAACCGACCCAATCCAAGGGGCGGCAGGATGACGCGCGGCGCGTAACGCCGCATTTCCGCAAAGCCGGGCCGCCCACCTCGCCAAAGATCGACGGCCCGGTACTCACAAGGAGTAGACCCATGAAACTCGATTTCATCCCGCTCGACAAGCTGTCCGTCAGCAAGGCCAATATGCGCTTTTCCAAAAGCGCTCCCGATGTGTCGGACATTCTGCCGACCGTGCGCAAGCGCGGCGTGATCCAGCCGATCATCGTGCGCCCCAATCCCTGTCCTGAGCTTGTCGGGCCGGAGGCGACCGAAGGTCAACGGTGTGCGCCCGATGCCTTCGAAATCCTCGCCGGTTCCCGCCGCTATCATGCCGCCATGATCGTCGCGGCGGAGAAGCGGGCCATGGGCGAGGCCGACAGCGAAATCGCGCTGCTGCCCTGCGCCATACTCGAAGAGGGCGACGACGCCGACGCCGTGGAAGCCTCGATGATCGAGAATATGGCTCGGCGCGATGCCGATGAAGTGACCCAGTGGGAGAGCTTCACCCGGTTGGTGAAGGAAGGCCGCAAGACGCACGACATCGCCGCAACCTTCGGCCTGCCCGAACTCACCGTCAGGCGGGTGCTGGCGCTGGGCAATCTTCTGCCCCGCATCCGCCGCCTCTATGCCGCCGACGAGATCGATCGGGCGACCGTCCGCCATCTGACGCTCGCATCCAAGAGCCAGCAAAAGGCATGGCTTGCCTTGCTGGACGATGAGGATGCCCACACGCCTGTGGGCCATCAGCTAAAGGCCTGGCTCCTGGGCGGCCAGTCCATCGGCACCCATCATGCCCTGTTCGATGTCGAAGCGAGCCGCCTTGCCGTCATCGCCGACCTGTTCGGCGAGCACGCCTATTTCGCCGATGCCGATGGCTTCTGGAAGGCGCAGGACGCCGCCATCCACGATCGGCGCGAAGCCTATCTGGACGAGGGCTGGAATGAGGTCGTCATCGTGCCCCCCGCCGAGCATTTCTCGACATGGGAATATGTGAAGGCAGCCAAGCGCCATGGTGGCCGTATCTGTGTCGATGTGCGCGGCACCGGTGAAGTCATCTTCCATGAAGGCTATCTGACCCGCAAGGAAGCCGAGCGGATCGAAAAGGGGCAGTGCGCAGGAACAGGCGGGAAGGTCGTGCGCCCCGAAATCACCTCGACCATGGCGACCTATCTCGACCTGCATCGCCATGCCGCCGTGCGCGCCGCCCTCACCAGTGCCCCCACTGTCGCACTGCGCCTGATGGTGGCCCATGTCATCGTCGGTTCGCCCCTCTGGCGGGTCGATGTCGAACCGCAGAACAGCCGGAATGAAGCGGTCGCGGAAAGCATCGAGAATGCGGTCGGGGAGGCGGATTTCGACCATATGCGGCGCAAGGCGCTGGCCCTGCTCGGCTTCGACGCGGAAGAACCCGCCATCATCGGCGGGCTTGGCGGCAACTTCGGCCCCAATACCGGCCTTGTCGCGCTTTTCCTCACCCTGCTCGATCTTGATGATGCGCAGGTCATGGAGCTGATCGCCATCGTCATGGGCGAAAGCCTCGCCAGCGGCAGCGCCGCCGTCGATGCTGTTGGCCTCCATCTTGGCATCGACATGGCCGACTATTGGCAGGCCGATGCCGCCTTTTTCGAGCTGCTCCGCGACCGCGAGATATTGGGCCATCTGGTCGCGGACGTCACCAGCCCCTCGGTTGCGGCCTCCAATGCGAACGAGAAGGCAAAGACCTTGAAGGCCATCATCCGTGATGCGCTCGACGGCACCAATGGCCGCGACAAGAAAGATCGCTGGGTGCCACGCTGGATGCAGTTCCCACCCTCGCGCTATTCGCAGCGTGGTGGCGTCGGAACCATCGCGGCCCATGGGGCGGTGATGAAAGCGAAGGAGGCGCATGACAGCGCCAAAGCCGAACCGGAAATGCCCGATCCCGCTACCCCCGGCAGCGTCATGTCGCTGCCTGACGACGGTGAGGAAGGAGACGCGCGGCTTGCGGCCTGATGGTATCACGCGGGCGGCGCTTCGTCGCCGCCCGCCTCGCCATTGCCTTCGAAAAATCGGCGCGCCGTCGCCGTTCCGGCCCCGGCGCGCTTATCGGGAGTTTCATCATGGTAGATCGGGTTTCTCTCTCCATTACGCTGGGCGGCGATCTACCTGCCGCGCTGCGCGGCGATCTCCTTGCCTGCATCCAGAATGAAGGGCTGGCTCGCGATTATGACGCGGACGCCTTCACGGCAGACGACTTCCCGAGCGACGCATCGATATCCCTATACGCGCATGAGGTCGCATGGGGACGGGTCGATCTGCTGGAAGGATTTTGCGCAAGCCATGGCCTGTCCTATGTCCGCTGGTCGGGCGGCTGCGCCGCGCAGTTCGGCCCGGAACGCGCGGTGTTCAATGGAGCCGGCGAGGTTCGCCTCTTTGCTGCTGACGAAGATGATAGGCTGGTCATCGACATCGACCGCGCCAAGAAGCTGGGCAGCTATGAGGCGATCATGGCCTATTTCGTCGCTGGTGACCTGTTGGTGCCGCCCTTACGCTTTCTGGCCTGAAAATCGGTCGCGCCCCGGCCCGCAGGAGCGGGCCGGGGCGTGGATCATCGCTACCGTTTGCGATCCTGTTCTTCCTTGCGCGCGGCCTCTTCTTCGGTCGTGTCTCGGGCATTATCGTCCGCATCGCCAGGCGGCTCGCTGCGACCTTCCTCCGGCACATCATCGATCTGATCGTCCTGCACATCGGCCTGATCCTGTGCGCCGTCTTTGGGACCGGATTCCATCATCGCTCTCCTGCCGTCGCCAACCCAACCTGCGACTGTGCGCGATGTTCCGGTTGTTTCGCCATGTCGCTATGGACCGATGCCTCGGTGAGATCGGCACCAGTTTGGCTTCGCGCGACCGCGCGGCCACCCGTCGGCATGGTACTTGGCCACCAGCCCCGCAGCCAGATCCCTGCCCTGAAATCTCACCGTCCCGACCGTCCGGGCATAGCTGCGACCGACCCGCTCGAAGCGAAGATTTCTGCCTTCGATCTCGCTTTTGAGCCATGTTTTTGCCGCTTCACCCCAGCGGCGTTCGGCCGCATATTTTGCGTTACGAGCCTGGGTTTCAGGCGCGTCGATCCCCGCGAAAGGGATGGGCTCGCCGCTCGTCAGCCGGCATGTATCGCCATCGGTGACATGGCGCACCGTCCCTTTCGCCTGCGCGCCCGAGATGGGCATAGATGGTGCGGGTTGGTCGCTTGCGCAGGCGACATGGCCGCAAGCGCCCGCAGGCCTATTGTGCCCGTTCCCGCAGCATCGATCGCACGTCGCCCGTTCGCAGATCCATATTGGGCATTGCGATAAGGCATGGCGCCCGGCTTGTCGGAAACGGGCCTCCATATCGAGCGGATCACGGGTTGATCGGTGCTGGGCGTTGCGATTTTCAGGGGCTCCACAAGGATGGCGAGGGCTTGCCTTTCCTTCTTGTCACAGTCGCCGATCACGCCTGGCTGAGTGCGTTGACCTGGCAGCGTCTCGGTCGCCTCACGAAACCATCGGCCCGTCCCCATTTCCCCGCCGTTCCGGCTCCTCGCGGTCGCTTCGCTCCAAATGGCGGCGCGTCCTCCGGTCCTCCGCTTGCCGCTACGGCCTGTCGGTTCGGTGGCTCGCCTCGCGCTGCCGAACGGTCCGCACACCCGGCGGATCGGCCGCAGGGCAGTTTGAAGGAGACTTATCATGCCTGCCATCGGATATGTTCAGCGCCTGGAAAACGGCAGCTTCAAGGGCGTCCTCAAGACCCTCGCGGTCCGCGCCGAGATCGAAATCATCCCCAATCGCGGAAAGGTCGGCGATCAGCCCGATTACCGCATCCTTACTGGCGGCAGCGAACTGGGCGGCGGGTGGATCCGTACCGGCGAAGTCTCGGGCCGGGAATATATCCGCGTCGCCATGGCGGCTCCGGAGCTTGGCGCCCGCACCATCTATGCCAATCTCGGACGCGCCGCCGGCCAGGATGACGAGGACAGCTATGCCCTCATCTGGAACCCGGACTGACCTGAAGAGCCCCGCGCCGCACGGCGCGGGGCTCTGATCATATCGCCGAAATAAATCAGCCAAGCGGGCAGCTACAAAGAAGGGACCAAGCCGCCCGGGGGGAGGACTGGACCAAGGGGGTGTCGAATTTCGCGGGGCGCAAATCGACACTCCCGCGCCTGCGCCCCAACCCCGATCACCACCCCGTCGGACCGCCATTTCACCCACGCGGTCGGCAGGAGAAACGATCATGGGCGAGAGTGAAATCGCGCGCGCCGAGCAGGCGCGCAAAGGCAGTCCATTTCTCAATACCGCGCAGGCCGCGCATTATATTGGCCTGAGCTACCGTACGCTCGAACAGATGCGCTGGAACGGTCTGGGGCCAAGCTTCCGCCGGCACGGCCGGTTCGTCCGCTACCATATCGACGATCTCGATAGGTGGTCGCGTAGCACCCAAGGCGACACCGACAAAGGAGGGCGCGATGCCTAAGCGCCCGCGCCGACAGGCCCCCGCGCCGTTGCTCGAATGGGTGCCTCCGCTCACCCGGCAAAGCCGGTTCAGGCGCAGGCCAATTCTTCTTCTGATCACTATCGGCACCGGCCTCATGGGTGCGGCGACTGCACTCGATTATCTTATATGCCCCGCGCCACGGCTCGTATGGAACGTGTCGGCCAGCGCACCGATCGGCCTGTGGCGCATTTATCCCGGCGTCCCGCTTGCAAGCGGCGATATGGTCCTGGCCCATATGCCGGCAAGAATACGCCAACTTGCCGCCTCACGTCATTATATACCGGCCAATGTTCCGCTGCTGAAGCGGATCGTCGCGCGCGACGGCGACGATGTTTGTGCGCTTGGGGATGCAATCTATGTGAATGGATACCGGGTTGCCAAGCGGCTCGTCCGCGACCGCATGGGCCGTATCCTGCCAAGATGGGAGAGCTGCGAGACGTTAAGGGGCGGTCGTCTTTTCCTTCTGATGGACCGCGCGGACTCTTTCGACAGCCGCTATTTCGGGCCGCTGGAACCCGAAGCGATCATCGGCAAGGCGAACCCGCTATGGCTCCGCTGATCCGCATCCTGGCCGTTGCCATGCTGCTGATGTCCCCGGCTCCCGGTACGGCGCAGCGGGCGATGCCGCCCGCTGCGCCAGGCGCTGCGATCGAACGCTGGCGCCCCCTCATCGCGCAAGCGGCCCAGCGCTTTGGCGTGCCCGAAGCCTGGATTGCCGCGGTCATGAAGGCGGAAAGCGGGGGGCACACGCATCTTAACGGACACCCGATCGTCAGCCGGGCAGGGGCGATGGGCCTCATGCAATTGATGCCGGGAACCTGGGCGGCGATGCGCGCCCGGCATGGTCTGGGTTCCGATCCGCACGATCCGCACGACAATATCATGGCGGGCACGGCCTATCTGCGCATCATGTATGACAGCTTTGGCTATCCCGGTCTATTTGCGGCCTATAATGCAGGCCCAGGTCGCTATTCCGAGCATCTGCGATCAGGCCGGGGGTCGCGTCCGTCAATGTGGTGTAAAATCGGGTGTGGCCACTGGGCTGCATTTTCAGGCGGCCTTGGGTGTAATCTGTAGCGGCTGTGCCTCCTCGATCATTGGTGTGGCAAGGGCGGCCATGCCCTCGATCTGCATGTAGCGGTGC
>NZ_VYQA01000013.1:0-133946 GCF_008710165.1 Sphingobium limneticum
ACCCGAGCTTCGCAGCTCACGTAGGAAAACAACCCTTCGCTCCGGTAATCGCCGCCCCGCATCTCAAATCCTTCAACCTCAGTTGAAGGCGTCTGAATCACCTCAAGCGGCTCAAGGAAAGAGCCTTTTTCCGCAACCTGTTAAAGCCCGCGCGAACGAGACAGCGAGTTGGACAGTCGTTTCGGGCTTTTACGGGCGGCGATCGGGGATCGAGGCGCCGAAGAGCAGCACAGGCTCACCGGGGGGAGACAGGGCGATCTCGCCGCCGCTTTCGATCACCATCTGACGGATCATCCAGGCGGCAGCAGTGCGGGATGCCAAACCCTCGATCGGCAAGGTACCGGCCAGTGCGCCGCGCAGGTCCGGGTCGAGCACGACCTTGGGCCCTTCGCCGCGCACGACGATTTCGGTCAGGCCCGGCCGCTTTTCGGCGCCGATATCCAACTGTCCGCCCCGCACCAAGGCGTCGCCCGCGATCAATGCCAGATTGAGCAGGATCTTGGCCGCCAGCTTATCGAGCATCTGTTCTTCGACCAGCCAGCCGACCTTCACCCGGCCGGCGGTGGCGAACATGCCCTCGATCGCGACCTTCGCCTCATGCGGCGGAACGGCATCGCCGAAACCGCCGGCAGAGCCGAACGCAAGACGGAAGAATTTGAGTTTGTTCGCCGACGTCTTGGCGCTGTCGGCCAGCAGGTCCAGGCAACGCTGGCGCATTTCCGGATCGGTTTCGTCCGCCATCAGCTCCAGCCCATTATTGAGCGCACCGACCGGGCTGAGCAAATCATGGCACAGACGCGAGCAAAGCAGGCTGGCAAATTCGATACTGTCGGTCGGATGGGTCATGCGGATCAGGGTCGCCGGATTAGAAGGAAGGGAAGCGCTTATGCGGCTAATGCGCTGCACGGCGCGGCGATGCAAGCCCGGCCTGCCGCCTTTCGGTCACCGACTGTCGAGACGGATTTGGGTAAAATGGACGTTAACCGCCGTACCCGGCCCGGCACGCCATAAAGTGGCCTCCCTACCCCCGACGATGAGCCATAAACTTCCATCCGCCGTTGCGCAGGCCGCGTCGGTTACGGAAGGGGCGGCAACGCCCGATGGATGGGAATGATAGTGGCCGATGATCGCAGGACCACCCGAGCGGGCCGCACGATGGGCCGCGATCAAGGCTGCCGGGTCCAGTTCGAAATGACGGGCCGGATCGGCAGCGACATTGGCGGCCGGGATGATCGCCTCTATCCGATCGGCGGCGCCGAGCAGCAGGCCGCACACCTCGTGCCGGTCTGCCGAGGCCAGGGCCACGATTTGTTCCAACAGCGATCTTGAAATTCCTACAATCATTCCTACATCCGTAGCCAATGGTTCCGGGGGTTTCCATCTTAGACGCAATTATCAGCGAGGCGCAGAACGGGCTGCGGCTTGATCGTGCACTGGCGGACCTGTTGCCCGACCTGTCGCGCGAGCGGATCAAGGGCCTGATCGGCGAGGGCCAGGTGTCCTGCGCGCAAGTTTCCAAGATCAACGCATCCATGAAGGTCGCCCTTGGCCAGACTTATACCGTCACGCTGCCCGCCCCTGTCCCGCTCGATACGGTGGCGCAGGATATTCCGCTGACCATCGTGCATGAGGATGCCGATCTGATCGTGGTGGACAAGCCCGCCGGGCTGGTCGTGCATCCGGCGGCCGGCAATCTGGACGGTACGCTGGTCAATGCGCTGCTGCATCATTGCGAGGGGCAACTCTCCGGCATCGGTGGGGTCGCCAGGCCGGGCATCGTCCATCGCATCGACAAGGATACGTCCGGCCTGCTGGTTGTCGCCAAATCCGACAAGGCGCATGAGGGACTGGCCCGGCAGTTCAAGGATCATAGTATCGACCGGCTCTATGCCGCGATCGTCTATGGCGTGCCGGTTCCCGCTTTCGGCACGGTGGATGCCTGGGTGGGCCGATCCGACGCTGATCGAAAGAAGATGGCGGTTCATCGGGAAGGTCGGGGCAAACATGCCGTGACCCATTATCGCATGGTGGAGCGTTTGCAGGGTGCGGCGATGGTCGAATGTCGGCTGGAAACCGGCCGTACGCACCAGGTTCGCGTGCATATGCACCATATCGGGCACCCCTTGATCGGTGATCCGGTTTACGGTAGAGAAAGAAAAGGTTTCAAATCAATACTGGAAACGCTGGGTTTCAAAAGGCAGGCATTGCACGCCAAAAGCCTGGGGTTCATACATCCGGTAACGAGCGAACGGCTTTTGTTTCAAAGTGTACTGCCTAGCGATATGCAGGAACTGTTAAGCCAGCTCCACGTATAGGTTCTGACAAGTTTGCGACGGTGCAGGACGCCTCTTCTGGGTCCCGCCGTGCATGAAAGGGAAAGGTAACGACATGGCCAAGAGCAATGTCCCCGCAGTTCCGGCGCTGGGCGGTGAAGCCAGCCTCAACCGATATCTCTCCGAGATCCGGAAGTTCCCCCTGTTGACGCCCGAGCAGGAATATATGCTCGCCAAGCGTTATGAGGAGCATCAGGATCCGGATGCGGCCGCGCAACTGGTCACGTCGCACCTGCGCCTGGTGGCGAAGATCGCGATGGGCTATCGCGGCTATGGCCTGCCGGTCAGCGAGCTGATTTCCGAAGGCAATATCGGCCTGATGCAGGGCGTGAAGAAGTTCGAGGCCGAACGCGGCTTCCGCCTGGCGACCTACGCCATGTGGTGGATCCGCGCCTCGATCCAGGAATTCATCCTGCGCAGCTGGTCGCTGGTCAAGATGGGCACCACCGCATCGCAGAAGAAGCTGTTCTTCAACCTTCGCCGGATGAAGAACAATATCGAAGCGTTCGAGGATGGCGACCTGCGCCCTGAAGACGTGACCAAGATCGCGACCGATCTGGGCGTGTCGGAAGATGACGTCGTTTCCATGAACCGCCGTATGGCGATGGGTGGCGATACCTCGCTCAACGTGCCGATGCGCGAAGATGGCGAAGGCCAGTGGCAGGATTGGTTGCAGGACACCGACCCGTTGCAGGACGAGCGCGTTGCCGAGGAACAGGAAAAGACGCAGCGTCACCAGATGCTGGTCGAAGCGATGACCGATCTCAATGATCGGGAAAAGCACATCCTGGCCGAACGTCGCCTGGCGGAAGAGCCCAAGACGCTGGAAGAGCTGAGCCAGGTCTATGGTGTATCGCGCGAGCGCGTGCGCCAGATCGAGGTTCGCGCTTTCGAGAAGCTGCAAAAGGCGATGATGCGCATTGCCGGCGACAAGTTGGGCAAGATGGCCCGCTTCGCGCTGGCCTGATCGGTCGGACAGAATGACAGAAGAAGCCCCGGAGCGATCCGGGGCTTTTTTGTTGTCGGCCGTCGGTGGACGGGAAGTGGTTAACGGGCTTGATCCATGGCGATCGCAGCGGCAGTGGCATCTGCCCTTCCCTTTCAACCTGGAACAGAAATGCAGAAAATTCTGAGGCTTATCATCGTTCTTTCGGTCGGCATCGCCATGATGTTCGGCGGTCGCTGGTACGCCTATGTCGCGCTGGGCGACAGCCCCTATGATGAAGTCGGCATTGCGCTCAATGGCTATATGCCTGCGCCGCTGCGTAACTGGGGCTGCCATAAGATGCAGACACGCTTTGTCGGCCAGATGCCGCCCCATGGTTGCGCAGGGCCGGACGGGCGTAGCTGGCTCTGATCGAAGCGCCGATCAGAGAAACCGTTCCATCGCCAGACTGTCGCCACCATAGGTGCCGCCTGCGGCCATGGCAGTGAAGCCGTTACGGCCCCAGAAGGCGTCCGCGCCATTGACGGCCGTGAGCGCAATCCGCCTTGCGCCGATCTTCTCAGCCTGATCCTGCACGATCACGATCGCCACCTGCGCCGCACCGGTACCGCGTGCATCGGGCAGCAGGGCGAGATCATGCAGATAATAATGATCGGCCGGCTCCGGCAGCTTTTCTATCAGTTGGTTCAATGCAGGCGGTTGCGTGCCTTCCCAGGGATGGCTGATCAGATAGCCTATCGCCTTGCCATCCCGCTCCAGCAGCCAGCAACCGCGCGGATGAAGTTGCAGGCGGTTGGCATAGACCGCCGCCTGTTCGGTATAGTCACCATGGACCGCATCGGAAATAGCCGCGACGGATGGAATGTCCGCCACACGCATCGGGCGCCAATCGCTCATGCCGGCACGTCCAGCCTATGGCGGACGGCCGCCAATATTTCGTCGGAAAGGGCCGGATCGGCGACACCGCGCGCCAACACCATCGCGCCGACCATTTGCGCCATACGGGCCAGCGCGTCCTGACGATCCAACTCCGGTCCGCTCTGCTGCAATATGGTGGTGAGTTCCTCGAAACCCTGCCGGAAGGCGCCGGCCAGGTCGCCGCCCCGCCGGGCGGCATCCGGCCCCAGCGCGATCAGGGCGCAGCCGGTTTCGGGCGCGTCGCGGTTGCGGGCGCTGAGATAATTGGCGGCGATGGCGGCGGGCGCGTCACCCTCCCCCGCTTCTGCGGCTACGGTTCGCCAGCGCGTGGCGCTATTGGCGAGCGAGGCGGCGCAGGCTTCCGCCACCAGCGCGTCCTTCGACCCGAACTGGTTGTAGAAGCCGCCATGGGTGAGGCCGCATTCGCGCATAACCTCCCCTATGCCGACGCCATCCACGCCGCGCGCACGAAACAGGCGGGATGCGGCATCGACCACCTTCTCCCGATTGCGTGCAGCCTGATCGCGGCTGACCTTCATATCCGGCGCTCCTCAAATGGCCTCTTGACCTTATATATGATGTTCATCATTTAACGCCAGTCCGATTATCGCCTGAAGGGGGACGTTGATGTTCTCGACCGCCATTGCACGCCGCCTGTCCGCACGGAATATCCATTATGGCTGGGCCGTGGTGGGTGCGACGTTCCTCACCATGTTGGTGGTCGCGGGCGCGGTCGGGGCGCCGGGCGTGTTCATCATCCCCTTGCAGAAGGAATTCGGCTGGAGCGCCGCGGATATCAGCGGGGCGCTGGCCATCCGCTTCCTGTTGTTCGGCGGCATGGGGCCATTTGCTGCGGCCTTCATGAACCGGTTCGGGGTGCGGCGGATGATGCTGATTTCGCTGTCGATCGTGATCGGTGGCCTGCTGCTGTCGCTCGGCATGACGCAGCTATGGCAACTGGTGCTGCTGTGGGGCGTGGTGATCGGCCTTGGCACCGGCATGACGGCGATGGTGCTGGGCGCGACGGTGGCGACGCGCTGGTTCGGGCAGCGGCGCGGGCTGGTGATGGGCTTGCTGTCGGCCAGCACGGCGACCGGGCAGTTGGCATTCCTGCCGCTGCTGGCGGGGTTGACGGCGGCGCATGGCTGGCGGGCGGCATTGCTGCTGGTGTGCGGGGCGATCGTGGTGGCTGGCGTGGCCGTGGTCCTGCTGATGCGAGATCGGCCGTCGGACATGGGCCTGGCGCCCTATGGCGAAAGCGACGTGCAGGCGGTACCGCCCCAGCCCGCCAGCCTGGGCGCGCTGCTGGTCATGCCGATTCATGTGTTACGCGATGCGGCGCGGGTGCCAACCTTCTGGATCCTCTTCTTTTCCTTCTTCGTCTGCGGGGCGAGCACCAATGGCCTGATCCAGACCCATTTCATCGCGATGTGCGGCGATTATGGACTGGCGGCGGTGGGCGCAGCGTCGATGCTGGCGATGATGGGCTTCTTCGACTTTTTCGGCACGCTGGGATCGGGCTGGCTGAGCGACCGGTTCGACAATCGCTGGCTGTTGTTCGTCTATTATGGCCTGCGCGGCCTTTCCCTCCTCTATCTCCCGTTCAGCGACTTTTCGCTCTACAGCCTGTCGCTCTTCGCGGTCTTCTACGGCCTCGACTGGATCGCGACGGTACCGCCCACGGTGAAGCTGACGGCACAGCGTTTCGGACCGGAGCGAACGAATATCGTCTTCGGCTGGATTTTCGCCGGGCATCAGCTGGGCGCGGCCAGCGCAGCGCTGGGCGGCGGTTTGGCGCGGACGGTCTGGGCGAGCTATATGCCCGCTTTCATCGGCGCGGGGATCCTCTGCCTGATCGGGGCGGGACTGGTGCTGCTGATCAATCGCGATCAGCGGCGGGGGACGCTCGCGGCGGCTTGAAACGGATAAGGCGGGCGCGCTACCAACGGAGGCATGAAAGCATCCTCCGCATCGCCCCGCCGCCGCTTCCGCTGGATCATGATCCCGGTCAAGATCCTGCTTGGTTTCATCGCCCTGTCGCTGTTCATGGTGGCGATCTATCGCTTCGTGCCCCCGCCGGTAACGCTGACGATGCTGTTCGACCCCAATGGGATCACCAAGGATTGGACCAGCCTGGACGATATCGATCCGGACATGGCGCGGGCGGCGATCGCCGGAGAGGACGGGAAGTTCTGCACCCATCATGGCTTCGACGTGGACGCCATCGCCAAGGCGGCGATCCATAATGCCAGCGGCGGGCGCATTCGCGGCGGATCGACCATCAGTCAGCAGACGGCGAAGAATGTCTTCCTGTGGCAGGGCGGCGGCTTCGTGCGCAAGGGGCTGGAAGCCTGGTTCACGGTCCTGATCGAGGCGATCTGGGGCAAGAAGCGGATCATGGAAGTCTATCTGAACGTCGCGGAGACGGGAATCGGCACCTATGGCGTGGAGGCCGGGTCGATCCGTTATTTCCATCATGGCGCGGGCAAGATGAACCGCGCCGAAGCCGGGCGCATCGCCGCCGTCCTGCCGCTCCCCAAGAAGCGGGCGGCGGTCGCGCCGAGCGGCTTTACGCGCCGCTACGGCAATACGATCGCGGCGCGGATCGGGGTGGTGCAGCGGGACGGGCTGGACAGCTGCCTGCGCTGAGGCGCCGCTTAACTTCGCACATTTCCCGCAGATTTCGACATGATGTTACGCCGGCCTGATCCTATCGGAAAGCGGCGCTGCCCATAATAGTCAGCATCGCGCGAATAGGACAGCGGGTGGCAGGCATAGAAAAAGGGCCGGGATTGCTCCCCGCCCTTTTCTGTTTTTCGGTATCGGCGTCGATCAGAAGGCGACCACGAACGCACCGCTGATGGCGCGCGGGGCGCCATAGTTGACGTTGGCGCTGGTCGCGGTGGTCAGGCCACCGCTGAACGAACCGATGTAGAACTTGTCGAACAGGTTCGACACGTTGAGCTGGAAGAAGGACTTTTCCAGACCCAGGCTCGCCAGGTTGTAGCGCAGGTCGAGGTCGACCACGGTGTAACCCTGAACCTTGTAGGTGTTGATGTCGTTCAGCCAGCGCGAACCGGTACGCTTGATCTGGGCACCCAGATCGACCGGGCCGAGCGAACCCTGAACGCGACCGCCCCACAGATAGGCAGGAGCGCTGCGTTCGCGATTGCCCTTGGTGGCGGCAAAGGTGTTCGTACCGGTCTGGACGTCAGCGCCGATTTCGGAGTTGATGTACGAACCGAAGGCATAGACCAGCAGGCCTTCCATCGGACGAACCGAAACGTTGGCATCGACGCCATACTTCTTCACGCCACCCAGATTAGTGTCGATGCTGCAATCGCAGACATCGCTGTAGGCCGACGCGATACGGTTCTTATACTTTGCATACCAGCCGGTAACAGCCGCCTGCACCAGGTTGTTCTGGTAACGCAGAGCCAAGTCGAAGCTGTCCGAGGTTTCGGCAACCGGCTTGGAAGCGCTGCTGGAAGCAGGCAGATAGAGCGAGTTGTAGAGCGTGTCGGTACCCGGCACCGAAATATTCGCCGCATAGCTACCCGCGACGCTCAATTCGGGCGTCAGCTTGAAGATGGCGCCGACGTTGGGCAGCAGCTTGTCATACTTATAGTTGCGCGACTGCGGCAGAGCGGCGCCCGAGGGCGTGCCGTTGGCGTTGACGAGATAGGGGTTGGCCGCAATGTAAGCCGCGACATTGCCACCGGCCACGCAGTTCACGTTGCCGTTGAGCGCGGTTGTGAAGCAATTCTGGTTCAGTTCGCGCTTGAAGAAGGGCGCGCGCACACCGAGGTTCACGATCAGGCGATTATCGAGGAACTGACCACGATATTCACCGGCCACCTGGTTCAGCGTCGCGTAGGACTTACGATCACGCTTCTGAAGGATGTTGCCGGCGGCGTCGGTCAGACCGTCGTTGACGGGGAAGACATCCAGCGGTTCGCCATTATAATCGAGGAAGCCAGCTTCACCGGTCTGGCGATGGCGGGCACGGTCGAAGCTGTACGACAGACGAACGCGGTTGTTGTCGTCAAGCTCATAGGAGAGGTTGGCGATCGCAACATAGCGACGGGTGTTGGTCTGGCTGGGGTTGACCACCGTGACGCGATCGGATTCGGCTGCGTCGATACGGCCGTTGCGGTTGGTGTCCACGCCGAGCGTGCCGTCGCCGTTCAGGTCACGACCGAAATAGGCGCTTCCGCCGAAATAGCCGGTCAGCGGCGTGGTGCCCTGATAGTAGAAGCCTTCATAGGCAGAGGTCGTGCCACCGCCATTGGCCTTGGTCGTGCTGTAGGCAAGATCCGCCGAGAAGATCAGCTTATCGGTCAGGGTCAGGCGGGTGCTGAGACGCTGAAGGCCGGTGTTCGACGGATTGTAACGGCGTTCGAACTGCGTACCGCACGTGTTGGGCAGGTCGATCGCACCGGGGCGTGCAACGATGTTGGTGTTGCAGGGCGCGCCCAGGCCACCGACATTATAGAAGCGGGCGCTCTTGTCGCCGTTGAACGCCGCAGCCGTACCCGGCGAACCGCCGAAGTTGTTGCGATTGACGTTATAGTGGGCGGCCAGCGAGACGAAGTCGCCGTTGCTGCCGATTTCCTGATAGATTTTGCCGTTATACTGGGCCTTGTCGACCTTACCGTAATTGGCGAAGGCGGCTTCGTTGTAAGCGCGCGAGGCCGAGAACCAGGCCTTGGTGCCGTGACCGGTGAAGTCGCCGGTTTCGATCTTGCCGAACACGCGGTGCATCGGACGGTCGCCGGCACCCTTGGCAGCGATGTTGCCGTAGCTGACGCTGGCCATCGCGCCGAATTCGTCGCGCGGCGTCAGCGAGTTGATGTTGACGGTACCGCCGACCGCAGCGGCCGTCGGGCTGTCGACATCGGTGGCGCCCAGGTTGACGTTGATGCTTTCGACCAGTTCGGGATCGATCTGCTGGTTGGTGTAGACGGCATAGTTACCCGAGTCGTTCAGCGGGATACCGTCCAGGATCTGGGCGATACGGTCCGAGCTGAATCCACGGATGGTGAAGCTGCCGCCCGACGAACCCCAGGGATCGTTGTTGGTGAAGCTGACGCCCGGAACCAGGTTGATGATTTCGTTGACCGACTGGCCGGGACGCTGACGTTCGATGATTTCCTGCGTCAGGACGACCTTCGCCTTGGGCGAGTCAGGGATCTTGATGCCGCCGACGGCCTGATCTTCCTTGGCGCCGGTAACGACGATTTCGTCGAAGTCCTGCGAACCGGTCGACTGCGCGAATGCGATGGAGGGGCTGGCGACGGCGATGATCGCGGCGCTGCCCATCAGAAATTTCTTCATTTGACCCTTGTCCCTTTTCAAGAGTGGCGCGAGCCACGCCCCTAAACTGTCTGCTCTTTCAAGCCGGCGCCGCTCTTGGCGGCTGCTGGCGACGGCCCTGTGATGCGTCGATTGCATTTATGTTACAATGCACCCGCAGGACTGTCACATTCCTCCCCCGCCACACCCGCTCAGGCTTTGGCAGGCCCCGGCTTTGATGGTAATTTATTGAAGTTTAATGACATTTTCTCAGCCAAACCGACTAGTTTGACACTGGTGCAATTTTGCAACGCGGCAGGAATTTTTGTGCAGCGCACGCAACCAAAATGAAAAAGGGCCGGCGATCGCTCGCCGGCCCATATTTCATACGGGTAAAAAGGAGTTAAATCAGGCCGCGTCTTCGGCCCGCTTTTCCTTTTCGCTGAAAACCCGAATCGGTTCCTTGGTCCCGGCGACGACATCCTTGTCGACCACCACTTCGCCGACGCCCTGCATGGATGGCAGGTCGAACATCGTGTCCAGCAGGATCGCTTCCAGGATGGAACGCAGCCCGCGCGCACCGGTCTTGCGCTCGATCGCCTTCTTCGCGATCGCGGTCAGCGCGTCGTCGGTGAAGCTGAGTTCGACATTCTCCATGTCGAACAGCTTGCCATATTGCTTCACCAGCGCGTTCTTCGGCTCGACCAGGATCTTGACCAGAGCGGTCACGTCCAGATCTTCCAGCGTGGCTATGACGGGCAGACGGCCGACAAATTCGGGGATCAGGCCGAATTTGAGCAGATCTTCCGGTTCGCTCTGACGCAGCAGTTCGCCGGTCCGGCGCTCCTCCGGCGCAGCGACATGGGCGCCAAAGCCGATCGACTTGGCTTCCAGACGATCGCCGATGATCTTTTCCAGGCCCGCAAAAGCGCCGCCGCAGATGAACAGGATGTTGGTCGTATCGACCTGCAGGAATTCCTGCTGCGGATGCTTGCGGCCACCCTGCGGCGGAACGGAAGCGGTGGTGCCTTCCATCAGCTTGAGCAGCGCCTGCTGCACGCCTTCGCCCGACACGTCGCGGGTGATGGAGGGATTTTCGGCCTTGCGGCTGATCTTGTCGATTTCGTCGATATAGACGATGCCGCGCTGCGCCTTTTCGACATTATAGTCGGACGCCTGGAGCAGCTTGAGGATGATGTTTTCCACGTCCTCACCGACATAGCCGGCTTCGGTCAGCGTGGTGGCATCCGCCATAGTGAAGGGCACGTCGAACGTCTTGGCCAGCGTCTGCGCCAGTAAGGTCTTGCCGCAACCGGTCGGGCCGACGAGCAGGATGTTCGATTTGGCCAGTTCCACCTCGCCCGGCTTGGAGCCGTGGTTCAGGCGCTTGTAATGATTGTGGACGGCGACCGACAGCACGCGCTTGGCGCGGTTCTGACCGATCACATAATCGTCGAGCACATCGCAGATTTCCTGCGGGGTAGGCACGCCGCCATCCTTCTTGCCGACAAGACCGCCCTTGGTCTCCTCGCGGATGATGTCGTTGCACAGTTCCACGCATTCGTCGCAGATGAACACGGTCGGTCCTGCGATCAGCTTGCGCACCTCATGCTGCGACTTCCCGCAGAAGGAGCAGTATAGTGTGCTTTTCGAATCCGAACCGGTAAGCTTAGTCATTCGCCATTCTCTCTTCCCCCCCGGTTTACAGTCAACAGAACCGCGTTCGGCGAGGGATTTTCTGGTCCAAAGGCCATTCTAGACCGCGGCGCGCCGGTTCCACAAGGGGTGAAAGTGACGCGTCGCGGTAAAGATTGTCTTTAGGCGTCGTTAGGATCGACCGCGACCGGGCGGCGATCGAACACTTCGTCGACCAGACCGAACGCCTTGGCTTCGTCCGCTTCGAGGAAGGTGTCGCGGTCCATCGCCTTTTCGACCGCTTCCAACGTCTGGCCGGTATACTGGACATAGAGGTCGTTCAGACGGCGACGAATGCGCAGGATTTCCTTGGCCTGGATCTCGATATCCGACGCCATGCCCTGGGCGCCGCCGGACGGCTGATGCACCATGATGCGGGCGTTGGACAGCGCGATGCGCTTGCCCGGCTCACCGGCGGCCAGCAGGAAGCTGCCCATGGAGGCGGCCTGACCGATGCAGACGGTGCCGACCTGCGGGCGGATATATTTCATCGTGTCGTGGATCGCCATGCCGGCCGTCACCACGCCGCCGGGCGAGTTGATGTACATCCAGATGTCCTTCTTCGGATTTTCCGATTCGAGGAACAGGAGCTGGGCGACGATCAACGACGCCATATGATCTTCGACCTGGCCGGTGACGAAAATGATGCGTTCACGCAGCAGCCGCGAGAAAATGTCGAAGCTGCGTTCGCCGCGGTTCGACTGTTCGATGACGATGGGGACCAGGGCGGCCATGGGATCGGTCATGATATCGGTCATTGTGCTCTTTCAGTCTGGTGCTTTTGCCCGGTCCCTACATCGGCACAAAAGGCGGATGGTTCAAGGGGGAAGGCGTCACCACCTTCAGGGCATGAGTGAGGATCAGTCGCGGCGGCCGTAGTCGGATGGCGCGCGGAAGGCGAGATAGGCAAGACGGCGGACTTCGCGACGGCCGCGCACGACCGTGTCGAGGATAAGCCCGCACATGGCCGACAGCGTCGCCAGGATCATCACGCCGGTGACCAGGATCGCGGTGGGGAAGCGCGGGACCAGGCCGGTGTGGAGATAGGTAACGATCAGCGGCGCAGCAAGGCCGAGGGCCAGCGCCGCCAGCAGCGCCGCAATGATGCCAAAGAACAGGATCGGCCGTTCGATGCGGTACAGGGTGATAATCGTGCGCAGGATGCGAAATCCGTCGCGATAGGTGCTGAGCTTGCTGACCGATCCTTCGGGACGGGCGCCATAGGCGGTCATCACTTCCGACACGGGCATGGCGAGTTCCAGCGCATGAACGCTGATTTCCGTCTCGATCTCGAAGCCGGCCGACAGGACCGGGAAGCTTTTGACGAAGCGGCGGGAAAAGACGCGATAGCCCGAGAGGATATCGGTGAAGCTGCGGCCGAACAATTGCTTGAGCAGGCTGGTCAGCGCCCAATTGCCGAAGCGGTGGCCGCGACGATAGGCCTCCTCCACCTCCGACTTGCGGGCGCCCACGACCATGTCCAGATTACCCTCCAGCATGGCGGCGACCATGCGGGGGGCGGCGGCGGCCTCATAGGTCGCGTCGCCATCGGCCATGATGTAGATATCGGCGTCGACGTCGGCGAACATGCGGCGCACGACATGGCCCTTACCCTGCTGGCCCACGCGGCGGACGATGGCCCCTGCCCCGGCCGCCAGTTCGCGGCTGCCGTCCGTGCTATTATTGTCGAACACATAGATGTCGGCGGCGGGCAGCGCGCGGCGAAAATCCTCCACCGTCTGCACGATCGCGCCGGCTTCGTTGTAGCAGGGCAGGATCACCGCGACGCGCGGGGCCGCAACGGCCGGTTGACTGTTCACCGCGGGATATTCCTTCATCGCCTTCCCATGTCCCCATCTAGCTGGGTTCGACATGGCGCATCATGATTAAGATTTCGTCTGCCATGCCATTCCCGGAAAGGAAAGCGTGGGCGAAATGAAAAGCGCCCGGGCTTCGCGGGGAAGCCGGGCGCTATTCATGATCGCAAAGGCGGGCTTATTCGGCCTTGGCGGCAGCCTTCTTGGGAGCAGCCTTCTTCTTGGGCTTCTCTTCGGCGGCGGCGTCTTCCTCGGCGACCGCTTCGTCCTTCTTGGCGGCGGCCTTCTTGGGCGCGGCCTTCTTCACCGGCGCTTCTTCAGCAGCGGCTTCGGCAGGTGCGTCCTCGGCTTCGGCCTTCTTCTTGGGCGCAGCCTTCTTGGCCTTGGGCTTTTCGTCATGATGGTCATGACCGCAGTCAGGGCCATGGACGTGGGGCTTCAGATCGCCATCTTCGGCTTCGATCGCGGCTTCCAGCTCTTCCTTGGTCACGGCGCGGTCGGTGACTTCCGCCTTTTCGAACAGGAAGTCGACGACCTTGTCCTCATAAAGCGGGGCGCGCAGCTGGGCGGCGGCCATCGGATCCTGACGGACATACTGGACGAAGCGCTCGCGGTCCTGCGGGCCGTACTGCTGCGCCGCCTGCATGATCAGGCGGTTCATTTCCTGGTCGTTGACGACGACGCCATTGGCCTGGCCGATTTCCGACAGGAGCAGGCCGAGACGAACGCGACGCACGGCGATGGCGCGATAATCGTCCTTCTCCGCTTCCATTTCGGCGATCGCGGCGGCCGGATCTTCCTCATGGGTCGCTTCATGCTGAAGCTGCTGCCAGATCTGGGCGAATTCGGCTTCCACCATGCTGGGCGGCACGTCGAAGTCGTGTGAAGCGGCGAGCTGATCAAGCAGCTTGCGCTTCATATAGGTGCGGGTCAGGCCATTATGTTCCTGCTCGATCTGCCCCTTGAGCAGTTCCTTGAGCTTGTCCAGACCTTCCAGACCCAGCGACTTGGCGAACTCTTCGTCCACCTTGGGCTTGTCGGCGTTCAGGATCGACTGGACGGTGATGTCGAACGTCGCTTCCTTGCCGGCGAGATGTTCGGCGCCATAATCTTCGGGGAAGGTGACGGTGATCGTCTTTTCTTCGCCCTTCTTTACGCCGGTCAGCTGCTCTTCGAAGCCGGGGATGAACTGGCCGGCGCCGATCTTGAGGTTCACGCCTTCGGCCGAACCGCCTTCGAACGCTTCACCGTCGACCTTGCCGACGAAATCGATCTTCAGCGTGTCGCCGTCCTTCGCCTTGTGGCTGGCGGCATGTTCTTCGAGTGCGCCCTGCTGGCTGGCGATGCGGCCGGCGGCTTCATCGACCTGTGCGTCGGCAACTTCGACGGTCAGGCGTTCCAGCTTCAGACCATCGACGCTGGGCGCCGCGATTTCGGGCAGCACTTCCAGAGCGACCTTGATTTCGGCGTCCTTGCCGAATTCGAAGCCTTCGTCCAGTTCGACCGACGGCTGCATCGCGGGACGCAGCTTCTGGTCGGCGATCAGCTTCTGGATGCTTTCCTGGATGCTGTTATTCAGGGCGTCGCGCTGAAGCGATTCACCATGCATCTTCTTTACAAGGTTGGCAGGCACCTTGCCGGCGCGGAAGCCGGGCATGCGCACTTGCGGTGCGATTGCCTGCACTTCCTTATCGACACGGGCGTCGATGTCCTTCGACGTGATGGTTACGGTGTAGGCGCGCTTCAGGCCCTCGTTCAACGTCTCGACAGTCTGCATCTCTTCTCTCAAACGCTTTCTTCAGCTGAATTTCGGTGGCGTCGCCGCAGGCGGCGTCTGGTGCGGGCGAAGGGACTCGAACCCCCACATCATACGATACCAGAACCTAAATCTGGCGCGTCTACCAGTTTCGCCACGCCCGCATCGGTCGCCGGTCGGCGCGGCATAGAGAAAAGCGCGGTAAGAGGCAAGCTATAGTGGAAAGCCTTGCGGAACCGCCCTGCTGCCCGAACGTAGGTTCATTGCGTTACACAGGAGAGACAGACATGGCCACCCGCCCGGATCATAATCCCGACGGCCTTCCCCCGCCCGACCGGATCGAGCCGCAATCGCCCGACGAACTGCCCGTGCCCATCACGCCGGACGAGACGCCGATGACCCAGCCGGACGAAATCAGCCCGGTCGGCCCGGATTACGACCAGCCCGACAGCGCGCCTGCCGAACTGCCGCCGCCGCCCGACTGACGAGGGCGGACGCACGGCAAAGGATTGCCGCGACACAAGTGTGCGCTTGCCGCAACATATCCACAATTAATTTACGATCGAGGGAACCATTTTGGTCTTTTGCCGGAAAATGACTGTTCCGTGGCTGGACAGGCCCCTGCATCCATGATTGAAATATGTCATCAAGAAGACAGAAAATGAAATGCTGGAGAGGCGCGGCTGACAAAATAAGGGGGTCAACGTGCATAGGGTTCGCGCTAAACTGGACTGGTTCAAGACGGTTATCCTGCCACAGGAAGCCGCCCTTCGTGGCCGCCTCCGCAGAATATTGCCGTCGACCCATGAGTTGGAGGATATGGTCGCGGAAGTATTGGCCCGCGCCTATGCCACGGAAAATTGGGAGAATGTGACGACAGGCCGCGCCTATCTGTTCACCATCGCCCGCAACCTCGTCATCGACACCGCCCGCCGCAACAAGGTGGTCAGTTTCGAAACCATCGCTGATCTGGAATTGCTGGGCGGCGAAAATAATATCGAGGCCCAGCTTCATGCCCGCGAGGCACTGCGACAGGTGGAAGCCATCGTCGAGTCGTTGCCGACCCAATGTCGCCGCGTATTCATTTTGCGGCGCATCCATGAAAAATCGATGTTGGAAATAGCGGAGGAAATGTCTCTATCCGTTTCTACTGTTGAAAAACATCTGGCCAAAGCCATCGCGATAGTTATGCGGGCCTGGGCAGAACGTGAGGAAACGGACTTCGAGCGTGCAGGCGTCGGGACCAGGTTCGAACAGCGCAGACAGGGACTCGATCGAGGCGCAAGCCGCGCGCCTGCTAGCCCGGCTTAACAGCGATCCCAGTCCGCAGGACGAAGCGGAGATTTGCGACTGGGTCGAAAGCGACCCGCGCCATGCCATCGCCTTTGCCCGCGCCGAGGCCGCGTGGGACGCTGCCGAGCGGCTGAAAAGTGCCGCTGCCGATATCACTTTGCCGCCCATGGCGGAGATCGTCAGCGAAGAACAGCAGCGCCGCCTGTCGCGCAACATCATGATCGCCGCCGCCATCGCGATCCTGTTCTTCATCATCGCCGCGATCGTCACCATCCGCACGTTCAACGGGGTGGATCGTTACCAGACCGCCATCGGCGAATTGCGCGACGTGAAGCTGGACGACGGAACGGTCCTGCACCTCAACAGCGACAGCGAAGCCGAAGTGCGTTTCACCGCCCATGGCCGCAAGGTGCGCCTGTTCAAGGGCGAAGCCTCCTTCGATGTCAGCGCCGATGAAGCGCGCCCCTTCGATGTCGAGGCGCGATCCGCCGTGATTCGTTCGTCGGACACGGCGTTCAACGTGCGGATGCGGCCATCGATCGTCGAACTGACCGTGACCAAGGGCAAGGTCATCGTCTATTGCAGCAAGGGCAAACCCCATGCCGTGGCGGCAGGTGGCGGCGCGGTGATCCAGCCGCGCACCGTTTCGCTCACCCGCCTTGGCCCCAAGCTGGTGGATCAGCGGATCGCATGGCGGGCGCAGATGGTCGAACTGGATGGCGAGACGGTCGAGCAGGCCGCGGGCGAGTTCAACCGCTATCGCGCGGCGCCCATCCTGATCGGCGATTCCCGCGTGTCGGCCCTGCGCATCGGCGGGCGCTTCCCGATCGGTGGCAGCCAGGAATTTCTATCCGTCCTGCAACTGAGCCTGCCGATCCGCGCCGTTCATGGCGAGGACGGGTCGGTGATGCTGCTCTATCGCGACGAAGTGGCCAAGGCGCTGGCGGTAAATTAGAGCGCGATGACGGAGTGCGGCGCCCCTGAAAGCCTATGGGGATGGCGGCGGCCGATTACATGGCGTTGTCGGCGGCGTTGAACGCATCCTGGAAGCTTTCGGGCAACGGCGGCTGAACCGGGCGATCGCACCCCTCTTCCTTCATATGGGCGCGCAGGGCGTCCATCCGACCGAGGTTCCAGCGCGCAAGGGGCACGCCAAGCGGACGAAATTCGGCGCGGTCGAACAGTTCCACCACATAGGATTTGCAGAGGTCATCCACCTGATCGAGCGATAGCATGCCAAGGTTCATGACCATCGGCTTGCCCGGCACGCCGTTGCGCCCCCGCACCAGGTCGGTCACGTAAAGCCCGCCGCGCGGATCGACCAGCACGACGTCCGCCTCGCTCGAATCGATCAGGCGATGGCTGGCGGCATAGGGCGCGACGAAGGCATGGGTGCGCCAGACCAGATAGCCGCTCGCCAAAATGGTGATGGCCATGCCGATCAGCAGCGGTCGCATTGCCCCCTGCGGCCGGAAGCGCGCCCAGCCAAGGCCGGCGAGCAGACAGAAGGGGCCGATAAACCCATGGGCGTAGCGGAAGCCCCAGCCATAGCCCTGCGCCAGTGCCAGCAGGCATCCGGCAATACAGCCCATCGCCAGCGGCAGCGCGATTTCCTGCCCCCGGATCATCGCGCGCCAGCGCATGGCGGCGATGCCGAGCATGGCGAGCGGCACCATCAATATATTGTTCCAGGCGACATAGCGGGTGATATTGACCAGCGGCTGCCAGCGATCGCCCAGACGTTCGAACAGGCTGCCGACCTTGTCGGCGACCCCGGCCGAGGGACGGATGTCGATCGGGGCGCCCAGCGCATGCATCAAAAATGTCGGCCAGACCTTCGCCCAGATGATGACGATCGCCACCAATGTCAGCACATGGAAGGCCGCGACCGTCCAACGCCGCGCCAGCAGCATCCACAGGATGAATGGCGCGATGAAGATCGGCGGGAAATGCCATTGGTGCAGGCCGGCGGCGATGAGCGCCACCACCCCGGCGCTCAAATGACCGACCATGCCACCACGCAGGACGAGCGCCAGCCACACCATGTTGAGCGCGAAATGGCCGGTCATGGCATAGGGCGTCATGGCCGTGACCCACAACTGGCTGGACGACGCGCCTAGCAATACCGTGACCCAGACCGCATCGGGGCGATCGGGCATCAGGTGAAGCGCCACCCGCCACAGCGCGAACAGGCCCGCCATCAACAGCGCGGGCCCGGCAAGATTGGGATCGCCCAATTGCCAGAACAGCGCCTGGATCGCGCTGTTCACCGGCAGATAGGCCGCCGTCCAATAATCCGCCGCGCCGAAGGGCGAGAAAAATTCCGGCATGATCGCGCGGCGATAGGGTTCCCATTCCATCGGGATCGGCCGGGCGAACAGGCCTTCGCGCATATAGGCGGCGGCGAAGCGGGCGACTTCCTCGTCCCGGCTGATCGCATAATCCTGAAACAGCGCATAATGGCCGGCCCATGCCGCCATGCCCAGCAGGACGATGAGCGGCACGACGATGCGCGCGGTCGGCCGGGGGAGCGCAAACCCCTTCCCTTCCGCCCAGGGCGCGGCGAGCGCGAGCAGCAACAGCGATCCCAGCAGCGCGGGAAAATCCTGATCGAGCAGCAGGATGACGGCCAGGCTGACGCCCTGCCGATAGGTGACATGCCAAAGGAAGGTCGCGCCAAGCCATAGGGCCAGGCCGATCGCTCCCGCCAGAAACAGGCGGCGCGCGCTGACGAACCCGGCTGTGTCGCCCATGGTCAAGCCCCGACCACCGTCCGGTTGACGAAGATGCCGTCCATTTCGACCAGCAGGGGGAAATGCCCCTTGTTATTGGCGAAGAAGGCGGAGGGGACGAAGCCACGATCGCCCAGCCAGTCGATCATCGCGCGATAACCGGTCCCGCCTTCGTAGATGGGGCGAACGCCCAGTTCCGTCTGGATGCCGAGCATATCGGTCAGGACCGCGCCCGCGCCTTCGCACACCGACAGGTCGTGCCCCTGCGTATCCATCTTGAGGAAAGGGCGCACAAAGCCGTGCTGCGCCACCAGTTCGGGCAGCAGCGTGTCGAGGCGGCGGCACTGCATCTCCACCGTCTTCGTCACCTTGTTGCGATCGGCGAAGATGGCGTCCTGTTCACCCGAAGGTTTTTTCAGCGAGCTGAACTGGTCGGCGGCCATGATGTTGAAGCTGGCGGTGCCGTCGAAATCGGACAGGGCCATGTTGAACACATGCCATTTGCGATCGGACGCGGCGGCTTTCTGTAATTCGACGAACACGTCCGGGTTCGGCTCGAAGGAGAGGATCAGGCCCTTATAGCCCGCATCCTTGCGCAGCATGGTCGCATATTGGCCGCGATTGGCGCCGACGTCGAACAGGCAGTCGACCGAGAAGGCCGAAAGGAAGCGCTTGAGCGCCTGAATTTCGGGATATTGATGAACCCGCCCGGCCAGCGCCAGACGCATGGCCAGCTTGCGGTCGGCCAGTTCGCGCAGATAGCGGTTCATGCGCGCGCGGCCAGTGCGGTTTCATAAATGCCGATGGTCGCCACCGCCATATCCTTCCAACTTCCCATTGCCTGTCCATAGGCGCGTGCCTGCGCCCCGTGGCTGTGCCTGATGGCCGCGCTTTCGATCAGCGGCAAGAGGGCTTGGGCCAGCGCGGGTGCATTTCCCGCCCGCGCCTTGGCCGCGACGCCGTCCGGCAACTGGCCGAACATGCCGGCGTCGGACGTGACCATCGCCTTGCCATGATGCAGCGCGGACAGGAAAGCGCCGCTCGAATCGATGTGGCGATAAGGGAAGACGATCATGTCAGCGTGGGCCATATGCGCGTCGAGCCGGGCCTCGGTCAGAAAGCCGAAATCGGTGACAAGCCGGTCGGCGAAACCGGCCTGTGCGATGGCATCAGTCAATGGCGCGACGTCCATGAAGGGCTTGCCAGCCAGAACGAGTTCGAAGGCGTGGCCGGCGCGCCAGAGCTGGAGGCAGGCCTCGATGAGCAGATCGACGCCCTTATAGGGGCGGATCGTGCCGAAGAAGAGCAGGCGCGGGACGGCTGGCGCGGGGATGGCGACGAGGTCGGCGGGCGTTGCCGTGGCGAGGCGCATCGGCGGGTGCGGGGTCACATGGATGCGGGCGGGGTCGATACCCTGCCCCATCAAGGCCGCGCGGGTGGTGTCGCCATGCACGATCAGCGCATCGAACAGATCGAGCAATGCACGATAGCCACGTCCTTGAAGCCCGGCGTCGGCATGATAGGCGTCCGCATTATGAACCGTGTGGACCAGCGCCGTGCGCCCTTTCAGCCGGTTCAGCAGCAATCGGTCGGCAGGCGCCAGCGGGAGCCATTGGACATGGACGATATCACCCCTTGTGAGCGGTGCGATGTCGCCCAGCGCGCAGGCCAGGCCATATTCCGCGGCCTTGGCGAGACGGAAGGCGCGCCCTTCCCCCAATCGCGTGCGCAAGGCTTCGCTGTGGCGGAAATAATGCGAGCGATAGCTGTAGCCCTGCGGCACGATCGCGTCGGTATCGCGCATCGGGCGGCCGAGCAGGCTGACGTCCGCGCCCTCCCCCGCCAGCGCGGCGCACAGGCTGTCGTCATAGCGCCCGGTGAAGAGCGAGGGATCGACCATGGCGACCTTCATGCCCGCACCAATCGGCGCAGGGAGAGAAGATGCAGCATGGCTACGCCCGCCAGCGTCAAGGCATAGAGCGCAAGGAAGGCCAGGTCGAACCGGTCCGGCCAGAGCAGCAGAGCGAGCGGCGCGCTGGCCAGCGATCCGGCGAGGAAGGGCAGCGAGCGGGCCAGTAATTCGCCGAAACGACCCAGCGCCGCCTGCACATAGACGGAGACGCTGAGCAGGGTCAGCGCCGCAAGCGCGAGGATGATGAGCAGGATATCCGCCCGGTCGATCACGGCGCGGCCGTCGAACAATATGGCGAACAACCGGTCGCCCGCCAGCAGCAGCAGTGCGGACAAAGCCACGGCGAACAGCAACGCCGCCATTAGCGCGCGGCCGAGCAACTGACGCAGGCGCGCCGTGTCGCCAGCATGGAAGGCGCGGGTGATGCGCGGCAAGGCGGCCTCCACCGTGGCGCGGACCAGCATCGACAGGGCACGCGACATTTTGAAGAAGAAGTCGAAGATCAGCATCGGCCGGGCATCGCTGGTCGCGAGCGCGATCGTGAAATAGGGCGCGTTATAGGCGATGATGTCGGAGACGGTGAAAGCCGCAGAGGCGCCGATATCGCGCAGATAATGGGCGCGGACATGACCGCCGCCGACGCGAAAGGCGATCCAGTGGCGCCGCGTCATGCCAAGGCGCCGATGGACGTGACCGATGGCATAGCCGATCACGAAGATGCTGACGATCAGTTGCAGCGCGACCGACAGGCGCGGGTCGAGGCCGGCCAGCATGGCAAGCAGCAGGCCGATCGTCACGACGCGGCGAGCGCAGTCCAGCCCTTCCCACAGGAAATTGCCGTCCACCGCCGCCAATGCCCGCTTGGCCAGCAAGGCCGGCAGATTGAGGCAGGCGGAGAGGAAGAAGAGCAGGAAGAGCAAGGGCATGCCGGTCGAAAGCCAGCCGCCCGCCAGCGCGATCATCAGGATCGCCGTGGCCCCAACGACCAGCAGGCCGAGGAACAGGAACAGGACGCCCATTTCCTCCAGCCGGAAGCCGCCGTCTTGGGCCGCCTCTTCCCCACCAAGCCAATGCCGCCGCAATCGGGCATAGATGATGCTGGTCAGGCCAAATTCCGCCGAGATGGTGAAATTGCCGAACGCGACCAGCAGCAGGAACGCCTGAAACTCGCCTATCGGCAGCACGCGCACGAACACGAAGGTCACGGCGAAGCCCCAGATCAGCACCAGCCCCACATTGGCGAGCTTCACCAGCGCAAGGAAGCGGGCCGAACCTTCCAGCCGCGCGAGGCGGCTCACCGTGCGGACTCTCCGTCCGGCTTGCGCGCGCGGAACAGCCGATCGTCCAGCCCATGGAAATGGCGGGTCGCGACGTCGATCGACGCGGCGTCGATTTCTTCCAGATCGAACCCGGCGGCGCGGATGCGATCGGCGAAATCGGGGCCATATTGGCGCACATGGTCCCACTGGCCAAAGCGGCGCTCACGCTCACGCGGGGGGATGTCGAAGCTGCCGTCCTCGGTCGACTTGTCCCATAATGGCACGATCAGCCAGGCTTCGCCGCCCGGCTTGAGCGCGCGATGGATGTTGCGCAGCACGGCCATGTCGTCGGGCACATGTTCCATCACATGGCTGGCGTAGAAAAGGTCGTAGCGGTCGCTGTCCGCCAATTCCATCAGGTCGACGCGGTGCATGTGCGGCACCGTGTAGCGCGCGGGATCGAGGTCCGCCGGGACATAATCGGCAGCGGCGGAAAAGCGCTTGACCAAGCTGCCCTCGTTGGGGGCCATGTGCAGGATCGCGCCGGCGGTCGGCACGGTCAGCGTCTCCTGCTGGATCAGCCAGTTCATCAACCGCTCGCGCGGCGAGGCGCCGCATTGCGGGCAACCCCATTCGCCATTGTCGCCATAGCGGAAGAAGCCGACCACCGCGCCACCGCATGCCGGGCAGCTGCGCGTCGCGCGCGCGCCCAGAGCCTTGCGCAATGTGAGCGCCGTCTTGGTCAGATGCTTGCCGGCGGCCTTGGCCACCCGCTGGACAGTAATCACTGGTCGCTCCGCAGAGATGTTGAAAGGCCGCGCTATACTATAAGCGCCGGGTAATGCGAGAGGCTTTCGGGATCAGGCCAGCAACGTGCGCACCAGATCGGGCACCAGTTCGCTGGCCGGGCCGAGCCGCGTCTCATCGAAATAGATGCTGCCGGCCGACGGATCGAGATTGAGTTCCAGCGTGCGGGCGCCGACATGGCGCGCGGTCTGGACGAAGCCGGCGGCGGGATAGACGGCGCCCGACGTGCCGATCGACACGAACAGATCCGCGTCGCGCACGGCGTCGTCGATCCGGTCCATTTCATAGGGCATTTCGCCGAAGAACACGATGTCGGGGCGCAGGCGCGGCTCGCCGCAGCCATCGCAGATGCTGCCGGGCGGCAGCGCGTCGGCCCATGGCACTGCCTTGCCGCAGGCCGCGCAAAGGGCGGATTTGAGTTCGCCGTGCATGTGGATCAGTCGCTTCGCTCCGGCCCGTTCGTGCAGGTCGTCTACATTCTGCGTCACGATCAGCAGGTCGCCGGGCCAGGCGGCGTCGAGCGCGGCCAGCGCCTGATGCGCGGCATTGGGCGCCACCTCCGTCAATTTCGCGCGCCGCTCGTCATAGAAGCGATGCACCAGCGCCTCGTCCCGCGCCAGCGCTTCCGGGGTGCAGACATCCTCCACCCTGTGCCCCTCCCAAAGGCCATCAGGCCCGCGAAAGGTGGCGAGGCCGGATTCGGCGGAAATGCCCGCCCCGGTCAGGATGACGATGGTGTGGATGTCGCTGCGCATGATAGGAGCATTAGAGCGCAAGCGCGGCCGCGCCAAGGCGCAGGGATGACAAAGCCGCGCCGCTCTGGCATCGGCCACGGCCTGACGAATAGGGAATGAGGCGGGACATGACGACGATCGGCATTTTCGGGGCAGCGGGCCGGATGGGACGCGCGATCGCTCAGGTCGCGGCCGATAGCGGCCTGGGGCTGGCAGGCGGCACCGATCGCGATCCGGCGGGCGAGATCGCGCCGGGCATCGCCATGACCGCCGACACGCTGGCGCTGGCGGAAGCGAGCGAGGTGCTGATCGACTTTTCCGTGCCCGGGGCGCTGTCCGCGCATCTGGATGCCTGTATCGCGGCGAAGAAGCCGATCGTGATCGGCACGACCGGGCTGGAACCGGTGCATCATGCCCTGATCGATGAGGCGGCCGTGCATATTCCGGTACTTCAGACCGGCAATACGTCGCTGGGCGTCAACCTGCTGGCGGCGCTGGTGGAAAAGGCGGCTGCGGGTCTGGGCGACGATTGGGATATAGAGATTGTCGAGATGCACCACCGGCACAAGGTCGATGCGCCGTCTGGCACCGCACTGATGCTGGGCGAAGCGGCGGCGCGCGGTCGGCATATCCCGCTGGCCGAGCATAGCGATCGCGGCCGCGACGGCATTACCGGTGCACGTACGCCCGGCGATATCGGCTTCGTCGCTCTGCGTGGCGGATCGGTGGCGGGCGACCATCAGGTGATCTTCGCCACCGAAGGCGAGCGGATCGAGATCGGCCATCGGGCCGAGAACCGCACCATCTTCGCCCGCGGCGCGGTGAAGGCGGCGCGCTGGCTGGTCGGGCAACCGGCCGGGCGGTACGATATGAAGGGCGTGCTGGGCCTGTAACCCATGAACAAGGCGCAGATCTTCGATTTCTTCAGCCGTCTGGCCGAGGCCAATCCCTCGCCGGTGACGGAGCTGGAATATGGCAATCCCTATCAGTTGCTGGTCGCCGTCACCCTCTCCGCACAGGCGACCGATGTAGGGGTGAACAAGGCGACACGCGCGCTGTTCCGCGAGGTGACCACGCCGCAGCAGATGGTCGATCTGGGCGAAGAGGGTTTGAAGCAGCACATCAAGACGATCGGGCTGTTCAATACCAAGGCCAAGAATGTGATCGGCCTGTCGGAGATTTTGGTGCGTGATTATGGCGGCGAGGTGCCGGAGGATCGCGACACGCTGACCACCCTGCCCGGTGTCGGCCGCAAGACCGCCAATGTGGTCGTCAACACCGCCTTCGGGCAGGAGACGTTCGCGGTCGACACGCATATCTTCCGCGTGGGTAACCGCACCGGCCTGGCGCCGGGCAAGACGGTGCTGGCGGTTGAGGAGAAGCTGGAGAAGCGGGTGCCCGGCCCGTTCCGCCGCGACGCGCATCATTGGCTGATCCTGCATGGCCGCTATGTGTGCAAGGCGCGCAAGCCCGAATGCTGGCGCTGTATCGTCAGCGACCTGTGTCGGTTCAAGCCCAAGACGCCCGCGCCGAAAGTCGCCGCAGCCAAGGCGGCCTGAAGCTCTCCGCCATTCTCACGCCATTCATGACAAACGCGTTAGAGATGACGGATCGCGCCACATCGCGCCGTCGATTCGGCGTGATATGAGGAGAGAAGCCATGTCCGTCCATTTTGCCAAATTTGCCCTGTGCGCCGCGCTGGCCGGCATCGCCCTGCCCGCGTTCGCCAAGGACAAGCCCGATCCCTATGTGCCGACCAGTGGCGCGGCAATTGACTGTGTCCACATCCAGTCGATCCGGTCGACCAATGTGCGCGACGATCGCACGATCGATTTCATCATGAGCGGCAACAAGGTATATCGGAACAGCCTGCCCAACAGCTGCCCCAGCCTGGGCTTCGAGAAGCGCTTCCTTTACAAGACCAGCCTGTCGCAGCTTTGCTCGGTCGATATCATCACCGTGCTGTGGAACAATGGTCCCGGATTGCAGCCGGGCGCCAGTTGTGGCCTCGGCAAGTTCCAGCCGATGGAGAAGGCGGCGAAATAAGATGGGCTGAGGTGATTTTGACGCTGGCGCAGGGCCAAGGACTTTGCTACCCGCCCCTCCTGACCAGCGTCATGCACCCATAGCTCAGCTGGATAGAGCGTTGCCCTCCGAAGGCAAAGGCCAGTGGTTCGAATCCACTTGGGTGCACCATAACCTCACAATAGACCGATCCGGCTTTGCTCGAAATCGAGCAGCCAGCGTTTCACCTCCACGCCGCCGGCAAAGCCGGTGAGCGCGCCGTTGGTGCCGATGACGCGGTGGCAGGGTGCGATGATCGAGATGGGGTTGCGGCCATTGGCGGCGCCGACGGCACGGCTGGCGGTGGGATGGCCGATCGCGCGGGCGATGGCGCCATAGCTGCGCGTCTCGCCGAAGGGGATGGTGCAGAGCGCCGCCCAGACCTGCCTCTGAAAATCGGTACCTCGAAAATCGAGCGGCACGGTGAATATCTGCAAATCGCCGGCAAAATAGGCGGTCAATTCCGTCGCCGCCTGCGCCAGCATGGGGTGATCCGGCCGCTCGTCCCGCGCGGTCAGGCGAACGCGGGCGGGATCGTCATCTTCCCACAGGATCGCCACCAGCCCCGCATCGCTGGCGACCAGGGTCAGCGCGCCGACCGGCGAGGGAAAGAGGGTTTGGACAAGGGCCATATGAAAATCTCCGCTACCTGCCCTATGGCCGATAGCGGAGATTATTGGCCAGGGCTTCCCCCGGCTTGCTTTCAAAGTCGGCGAGCGGCTTATTTCAGGCCGCCACCCATCGCCCGGTAGAGTTCGACCATATTGGTCGCACGGGTCAGTCGCGTACCGACCAGGCTCTGTTCGGCGCTGTAGAGCGACCGCTGGGAATCGAGCGTCGTCAGGAAGCTGTCCACACCGGCACGGAAGCGAGCTTCCGAGAGGGTATAGGCAACCCGCGCACTATCGCGCTGCGACGTCTGCGCTTCGACCTGCTGCGTCATCGTGCCGCGACGGGCGAGCGCGTCGGCGACTTCGCGGAAGCCGGTCTGCACGCTCTTTTCATAGGTGGCGAGCATCGCGTCATAGGTCGCCCTGGCATAGCGCAGATTGCCCTTGTTCCGGCCGAAGTCGAAAATGGGCAGGGTTGCGCCCGGGGCCACCGACCAGGTGTCGCTGCCCGACTTGAACAGGCCGGACAGGCCAAGGCTGACAGTCCCGAGCGCCGCCGTCAGCGAAATGGTCGGGAAGAAGGCCGCGCGCGCCGCGCCGATATTGGCGTTGGCGCCGAGCAGATTATGTTCGGCCGACGCGATGTCGGGCCGACGCAGCAGCACGTCGGACGAGATGTTCGCCGGCAGATTGTCGAGCGTCGCGTCCTTCTGCTCCAGCGAATTGGGCAGATCGGCCGCCGACACGGTCGTCCCGGCGAGCAGGTTGAGCGCATTCTGGTCCTGCGCCACCAGCGTCGTCGCGACCGCGATGTCCGACCGGGCGCCATCATAGCTGGTCTGCGCCTGACGCACTTCCAGTTCCGAAGCGATGCCCCTGTCGAAGCGGGCCTTGTTCAGTTCCAGCGTCTTGCCGAACGCCTTTTCGGTGTCGATCGCAATCCGCAGCCGTTCCTGATCCGCCGCCATGGTGAGCCAGGCATTGGCCGTTTCCGCGATCAGTGCCGTCTGCGCCGCATTACGGGTTTCGACACTGGCGAAATATTGCTCCTGCGCGGCCTTGGTCAGGTTGCGCACCCGGCCGAACAGGTCGATTTCCCAGGAGGAAATGCCCAGCTGCGCCTGATAGACGTCGGTGTTGAGCCGCTGGCTCTGACCGAACTGTACGAGGGGCTGTTCCGAATAGGTCGCCGTGCCGCTGCCCGCCACGGTGGGGAGCAGGTCTGCCCGCTGCACCTTATATTGCGCCCGCGCCTGTTCGACGTTGGCGAGCGCGATGCGCAGATCGCGATTATTGGCGAGCGCGGTTTCGATGACGCGGGCCAGGCGCGCGTCGGTGAAGAAATCGCGCCATGCCGTATCGGCGGGGACGATGGCCGCCCCTGCCCCGGCATTGGCGGCATAGGCGTCACCCTGGGGCGTGCCGGCCGGAACGGGGAGTTCCGGCCGCACATATTTGGGCGCCATGTCGCAGGCGGCCAGCGCCAGCGAAAGGGTGACGGCGCCCAGCGCTTTCATGTTGCGCTTCATCTTCAAGCCTCCTGCGGCGCGTGCGGGGTGTCCGTCTCGCTAGCCGCATCTTCATGGTTCTTATGTTCGCGGAACAGCCGCTTCACGACGGTGAAGAAGACGGGGACGAAGAAGATCGCCAGCACCGTCGCCGACAACATGCCGCCGACAACGGCCCAGCCGATCGCATTCTGACCGCCTGCACCCGCCCCGGTCGATACCGCCAGCGGCAGCACGCCGAAGATGAAGGCGAAGCTGGTCATCAGGATCGGCCGCAGACGCAGCTTGCCCGCTTCCAGCGCCGCCTTGGCCGGCGACAGGCCTTCGCGCATCTTTTCCTCGGCAAATTCCACGATCAGGATCGCGTTCTTCGCCGACACACCGATCGTCGTGATCAGGCCGACCTGAAGGTAGATGTCGTTGTTGAGGCCTGCCAGCGTCGCGGCGATCACCGCACCCAGCACACCCAATGGCACCACCAGCATGACCGCGATCGGTACGGACCAGCTTTCATACAGCGCGGCCAGGCAGAGGAAGACGATCAGCATCGAGAGCGCATAGACGTAGGAGGACTGGCCACCCGATGTCTGTTCTTCGTAGGAAATGCCGTTCCAGCTGAAGCCGATACCGGCTGGCAGCTTGGCCGCATGTTCTTCCATCGCCTTCATCGCGGTACCGCTCGACACGCCGGGGGCAGGTGCACCCTGAATGTTCATCGCGGGAACGCCGTTGAACCGCTCCAGACGGGCCGGCCCCTGCACCCACTGGGTCGTGGAGAAGGCGGACAGCGGCGCCATGGTGCCCGTGCTGCCACGGACATGATAGGCGCTGACCGCATCGGGCGTCATGCGGAACGGCGCATCCGCCTGCACATAGACCCGTTTCACGCGATCGCGGTCGATGAAGTCGTTGATGTAGGCACCACCCAAATTGGTGCTGATCGTGTCGTTGACGTCCGCCTGGGCGATGCCCAATGCGCCCGCCGCCGCCTGATCGACGTTCAGCTTGAGCTGGGGCGTATCTTCCAGGCCGTTGGGACGGACCTGTGCCAGGCGCTTGTCCGCCATGGCCATGCCGAGCAGCTGGTTGCGTGCCTCCAGCAGCTTTTCATGGCCCAGATTGGCCTGATCGAGCAGCTGGAAGTCGAAACCGGACGCATTGCCCAGTTCCTGCACTGCCGGCGGCACGAAGGCGAAGGCCATGCCCGACGTGATCTTCTGGAACGCCATGTTGGCGCGCAGCGCGATGGCCGGGACATGATTGTCCGCGCCCTTGCGATGCTCCCAGTCCTTCATGCGGGCGAAGACGATACCGACATTCTGTCCCTGACCCACGAAGCCGAAGCCGGCAACGGTGAAGACGGCGGACACATTGGCCTTTTCATCGATGAGATAATGGTCGCGCATCTTGGCCAGGGTGCGTTCGGTTTCCTCCTGCGTGGCACCGGCGGGCAAGGACACCTGATTGATGATCATGCCCTGATCTTCATCAGGCAGGAAGCCGCTGGGCAGGCGCAGGAAGACGAATGCCATGCCGACCACGATCAGGCCATAGACCAGGATGGTCCGGCCCCAGCGACGTTCGACCTTTTCGACACCGCGGCCATAGCGCACCACGCCCTTGTCGAACGTGCGGTTGAACCAGTCGAAGAAGCGACCGAAGACCGAGCCGATCGGCCCGCTCCAGCTATGACCGTGCGACGCCGGTTTCAGGATGGTTGCGCAAAGGGCCGGCGTCAGGATCAACGCCACCAGCACCGACAGGATCATCGAGGAAACGATCGTGATCGAGAATTGGCGGAAGATGACGCCCGTGGACCCACCGAAAAAGGCCATGGGCAGGAACACCGCCGACAGGACGAGGCCGATACCGATCAGCGCACCGCTGATTTCGTCCATCGACTTGCGCGCCGCTTCGCGCGGACTAAGCCCCTCATCCTGGATGAGGCGTTCCACATTTTCCACCACGACGATCGCGTCGTCGACCAGCAGGCCGATCGCCAGCACCATGCCGAACAGCGTCAGCGTGTTGATGGTGAAGCCCGCCACGCTGAGGATAGCGAGCGATCCGAGCAGCACGACCGGAACAGCGATGGTCGGGATCAACGTCGCGCGCCAGTTCTGAAGGAACAGGAACATGACGACGAAGACCAGCAGCACGGCTTCGAACAGGGTATGGATGACCTGTTCCACCGACAGCTTGACGAAGGTCGAGTTGTCGACGGGGAAGTCATATTTCACCCAGTTGGGGAAATTCTTCGACAGTTCATCGACGCGGCTCTTCACCGCCTCCACCGTGTCGAGCGCGTTGGCACCCGGCGCCAGCTTCACGCCGAAGCCCGAAGCGGGATGACCGTTGAACTTCACACCGAAACCGTAGATTTCGGCGCCCAGCTCGATCCTTGCGACGTCGGACATCAGCACGACCGAACCGTCGCTGTTGCTGCGCACACGAATATTGCGGAATTCTTCCGGCGTGCGCAGGCGCGACTGGGCCGTGACGGTGGCGTTGAGCGCCTGCCCCTTGATCGAGGGCGAACCGCCGATCTGGCCGGCCGATACCTGAGCATTCTGCGCCGTGATCGCCGATTTGACGTCCCCGGTGCTGACGCCCAGATTGGCCATCTTATAAGGGTCGAGCCAGATGCGCATCGCATATTGCGAACCGAACAGCTGGGTATCGCCGACGCCGGTGACACGGCTCAGCGGATCTTGCAGGTTCGACGCGATGAAATCGCTCGCATCCTCCTGATCATGGATGCCGTCATCGGAATAGACGGCCATGATCAGCAGGAAGCTGGACGTCGATTTACCGACGCGCAGACCCTGCTGCTGCACTTCCTGCGGCAGCAGCGGCGTGGCCTGCGACAGCTTGTTCTGGACCTGAACCTGCGCGATGTCGGGATCCGTGCCCTGTTCGAAGGTCAGAGTGATGGCGAGATTGCCCGACCCGTCGCTGGTGGACGAGAAATAGCGCAGATTGTCGATGCCCTTGAGCTGCTGCTCGATGATCTGCGTCGTCGTGCTTTCCAGCGTCTGGGCGTTGGCACCGGGATAGAGGGTCTGGATCGTCACCGCAGGCGGCGCAATTTCCGGGAACTGCGCGACAGGGAGCGACCGGAGCGCGAGCAGGCCGGCCAACATGATGACGATGGCGATGACCCATGCGAAGATGGGTCTGTCGATAAAATAGCGGGCCATGGCTTAGTGCGCCCCGCCCTGCTTGTCGGCCGGGGCTGCGCCCTGCCCCGCTGCGCCGCCCTCAGGCGCGGTGACCTGCTGCGGGGCGCCGGGCTTTACGACGGTGCCGGGGCGCAGATTGACCAGCCCTTCGACGATCAGCTTGTCGCCGGCCTTCAGACCGTCGGTGACGATCCACTTGTCGCCGACGGCGCGATCGACCGTGACCTGGCGCATTTCGACCTTATTGTCCTTGCCCACGACCATGGCGGTCGCACGGCCACGCGCGTCGCGGCTGATACCCTGCTGCGGTGCCAGGATCGCCTGGGTCCGTTCGCCTTCGATCAGCTTGGCGCGCGCATACATGCCGGGCAGCAACAGGCCGTCCGGATTGGGGAAGGTCGCGCGCAGCGTCACCGCGCCCGATGTCGGGTCGACGGTGACTTCGGAAAATTGGAGCCGACCCTCGATCGGGTAGGCGCTACCGTTGGGCAGGATCAACTGGATGCGGGCACCCTGTGCTTCGCTGATGCCGCCCTTCTTCATCGCCTGCTTGAGGTCGATAATCTGGGCCGCCGATTGCGAAACGTCGACATAGACGGTGTCGGTGCGCTGGATGGTGGTCAGCGCGTCGGCCTGACCCGCCTGAACGAGCGCGCCCGGCGTGAAGAGCGAGCGGCTGATCCGGCCCGAAATGGGCGCGCGGATGCGGGTGAAATTCTGGTTCACCTGCGCCGCCTGAAGCGCGCCACGCTGCGCTGCAACATTGGCGCGCGCCTGCTGAGCCGACGCATCTGCATTGTCATATTCCTGCTTCGACACCGCATTGATGCCGACCAGATCCTTGTAGCGCTGCGCCTGCAATGCCGTCGAGCGGATCGCCGCCTGCGCGTTGGCGAGCGAACCCTGCGCCTGTGCCAGCGCAGCGCGGTAGGGCGCGTCGTCGATTTCGTAGAGGAGTTGGCCGGCGCGAACGAAGCCGCCTTCCTGGAAGAGACGACGGCGTATCACGCCGCTGATCTGCGGCCGCACCTCGGCCGTTTCGACCGCGACGATGCGGCCCGGCAGCTCGTTCAGCAGCGGCGCCGACTCGGTCTTGAGCGTCACCACGCCGACCGAAGGCGGCGGCGGCGCGGGAGGCTGCTGCTCGCCGCAGGCGCTGAGTGCGAAAGCCGACGCGCACGCCAGCAATCCTATGATTGTCCCCTTTTGCATCGCTTAACATCCGTTTTTTTAGGGATCGAAGATTAGGAATGAACGTTCATTCCGCTTGCCCGGCAGGTACGATCATGGCAATGCGATTTCAAGAGGCAAAAAACGCCGAAAGGGTAATTATGGTTGCAGTGCAGCAGGAAAAAAACGGTCACGCTCGTATTCTGGCGGCTGCGCGCACCTTATTCGATAGCCACGGCTTTCACCAGACATCTATGGCGGAGCTTGCCAGCGAAGCGCAGGTGTCGGTCGGCCAAATCTATCGCCTGTTCAAAAGCAAGGAAGATATCATCGAGGCGCTGGTGCACGATGATGCGGACCAGTGGTGCAAAGACATGGGCGCGCTTCAGGTCAGGCTGGATTCCGGCGAACTGACCATCGAACAGACCTTCGAGCAATTGCTGATACAGACGATCGACGAGAAGGACGAAGCACTGTCCTTCGACATATTGGCCGAAAGTTTCCGCAACGGCGAAGTGGCCGATACGATCGGCGCCATGTGCCAGCGCTTTCGCGTCTATATCCGTTCATTTGCCTGCGCAGCCAATGACAGGCTATCGGGCGAGGCGCTGGACGCGGCGGAGGAAATGCTGCTCGCCTGTCTTTTCGGCCTTGGTCATCGCAGCATATCGCGCCCTCGCCTGTCCGCCGAAGTGGCAGCAAGGCGAACCGCCCAGATGATCATCGCGGCACTGCGCGGCGTTCAATAACCGAAATTATCGAGCAGAGCCTTGGCGTTGAAGAGCGCAGCATAGGTTGCGCCCGATGCATGACGCCGCGCGCCCCCTGTCGCGCCACCGGGTCCATCCATCGCACCCCTTGTTGTCCCGTCGCAACTTACCTTCCCCGCGCGGATTTAATCCGGGTAAGTTTTCGGGAGGTATTTCATGCAGATAGAGACATCCTTCAACCGTGCCTATTTCAAGGCACGGATGGAAAGGAACCGCCAACTTGCCGCCCGGTCGAGCGATCCTACCATTCGCGACCTGCATCTGAAATATGTCCGCCTCTACGAACAATTGATGGAAGCGCCGCAGCCCGCCTGATGCGCGGGCGCGGCGCCGCCTGATGCTCAGCGCGCCGCCGCGCCCTCCGGCAGGACCACGGCCGACCAGCTCTTGCCCGGCACCAGATATTTGGCGGCAAGCGCCTGCAACTGGGCCGGCGTCACGCTCAGCATATCCTGCGACATGTTCTTCATCGCGTCGACATAGCGGGGGTCATGGGTCGCCCCCTCCATCTGGTTCATCCAGAAGGCATTGCCGGTGCTGGCCCGCATCAGCAGCTGGCGCATCGGCGCCACCGCCCGCTGCAATTCATCGTCGCTCACAGGCGTCTTGGCTAGGTCGGCGGCCGTATCCTTCACCACGCTGTAAAAATAGGCGATGCGGTCGGGCCGAACCTGGCTGGTGACGAGGATATAGCCGCCGCTATCGTAGGAGAAGGGCCAGTTATTCTGGACGCTGGGCGAATAGGCAGCCCCTTCCGTCGATCGCAGCTTGTCGAACAGGCGATCGTTGAAGATCTGCGTCAGGATTTCGAGCTGGCGCCCCTCCTTTTGCAGGTCGAAGCCGCCGGCGGTCGGCCAGGCCATGACGGCGGCCGCCTGTTCCTTGTCGCCCTTGTGTCGCAGGACGACCGGATTTTCGACATGGGCGGGGAAGCGCATCGCCTTGTTGGCAGCCGGAACCGGAACGTCGGGGCGAGCGGGAAGCGCGCCGAAGGTAGCCGCGACCGCCTGGATCGCCTCCTCCGCCTTCACCTGACCGAAAATCTGCACTTCGATCGGGCCGGAGGCCAGGATCGGCTCCCATGTGGCGCGGAAGGCCTGGGGCGTCAGCCCGTCGATTTCGGCGCGCGAGGGCGTGCGGAAACGCACATCCTTGTCATGGAGCAGCCAGTTGAGATCGCGGCCCAGCACCGCGTCCGGCGATCGCGACATCGCGTCATAGGCAACGGCCGCGCCGGTCTTCACCCGCGCGAGCGGCGCAGGATCCCAGCCGGGGACCGCCAGTTTCGTCGCGAACAGACGCAACTGATCCTTATAGTCGGCCGGGCGCGTCACCACCTGCATTTCGAAGGCATCGTCGTCTGTGTTGAAATCCATGCCCATGCGGCGACCGTTGGTCAGGTCGTCCAGTTCCCGTTGGCCCAATTTGCCGATGCCGCTGGCCGCCAGCGCATAGTCGGCGGCCCAGCTGGGCACCGGTTTCGTGGGCGAGAAGGCCTGCTGGCCGTGGCCGAAGCGAACGTTGACCCGCACCTTTTCGGTTTCCGCATCATTGGCGAAAAGCGTCAGCTTGACGCCGTTGGAGAAGGTGATGCTTTCCATCCCCTGCAACGCGACCGGGGTGCGCGATACGACGGTACCGGGCGGCCCAAGCTTGGGCAGGTCTTCCATCGTGACCGCCTTATCGGCCAGGCGCGCGTTGGTCGCCGCCTTCACCGGCGCAGCGACGGCAGCGGCCAGCTTGGCGTCGAGGCCGGGCTGGATCTTGCCCGTCACCAGCAGCGCGCGGAACACGCCTGCCGAGAACAGGCGGCGGGTGGAATCGAGAATTTTCTCGGGCGTCATGGCCGGCTTGCCCGCGCGGAAGATGTCGACGGCCGCGTCCGGGCTGACCGTGGTTTCGCGAATATCCACGGCACTGACGAGATCGCTCGCCTGCTTGGCGCCCGGTTCGGTGTCCGCATTTTCGACCTGGATCGAAAGCGCCGTATTCATCTGAGCATATTCGCGGTCGATTTCGGCCTGGCTGGGCGGCGCAGCCTTCGCATCCTCCACCACGGCGCGGACGTCGGCCAGTGCCTTCTCCCAATTTTCGCCGGTCGGGATGATGGTCATGAAGGTGCCGTCGACGGAGCGGCTGACATCCTGCTGGTCCACGCCTGCCTGCAGGAAGCTGCCCCCGCCGCGCGCGGCCTGCTCCAGCCGGCGGCTGATGATCTGCAGCGCCAGCATGTCGGTCAGCTTGTCCTGATTATAAAGGATCGTGTCCGCATGCGGCGTCCAGGGGCGCAGCCAGGCGAGCGTCAGGCCGAGCGGCACGCCCGGTTCCACGACCACGCGGGTCGCCGGCAGCTTGGGGTTGGGCGTGCCGAAATCGGGCAAGGGCGCGCCCTTGCCGGGCACGGTCCAGCTGCCGAAATGGTCCTTGATCAACTGTTCGGCCTGCGCCGGGTCGATATCGCCCGCAATCGCGATCACCGTATTTTCCGGACGGTACCAGCGCTGATGGAAGGCCTCCACCTTGGCGGCTGTCGCGGCCGTCAGCGTCGCCACCGTGCCGATCGGCGCATGGTCGGCCAACGCCTGGCCCGCGAAGAAATGGAGGCGGCTGGCGTCGGACATGCGCATTTGCGGGCCGTCGCTCTCCCGCTTTTCCGCCAGCACCACGGCGCGCTCGGCATCGACGGCACTGTCCACGATATTGGGGTCGGTCATCATGCCGGCGATGATCTTCATGCTTTCGGCAAGGCTGGCAGGCGTCGCCTGCGGCAGGTCGAGCGCATAGGTGGTGCCGGTCGGCGTGGTCGCGGCATTGCTGTCGCTGCCGAAGGTAACGCCGAGCCGCTGCCAGATACGCTTGGATTCGCCGTCGGGCACATGGCGCGAGCCGCGCATGGAAAGATGCTCGATGAAATGGGCGTAACCCAGTTCATCGGGCTGCTCCATCAGCGAACCGGCATCGACCCGCAGGCGCATCGACACCTGACCCGGCGGCACGCCGTTGCGGCGGACGGCATAGCGCAGCCCGTTGGGCAGCGTGCCGAAGCGCCAGGCCGGATCGATCGGCACATCGCTATTTTCGTAGAGCCACGGCCGGACCTGCGCCTGACCGGTAGGGGCGATCTGTTTTGCGGTGGCGGGTGCATCGCCGGTCCGGGCCGCCAGAGGCGATCCCGACAGAAGCAAGGCGAGGACGGAGAGCGAAGCGGCCGAACGGCGGAGGGAAAAGCGCATAGGCAAGAGAGCCTAACGGCATTTTCCTGAATGACCACTGACAAAGCGGTCATATTCGGGTTTGCAGGACTGCACCATGCCTCACCGTTCGGGCTGAGCCCGTCGAAGCCCGGTCCTTTTGCGATACCGGAAGAAAGGGCGGCCCTGCGACACGCTCAGGGCGAACAGGTTATGGCTGGCGGGTCAGTTTTCCGACCATCACGCAAAAAGGGGAGAGGCCGCATTGCAGCCCCTCCCCTTTTTTCTATTGCTTATATCAGCGCGGTGCGCCGGTGCGCTGGACCGCGCCCTTGTGCGTGCCGACACCGCCGCGACCACGGCCGCGACCGCGGAAGGGCTTCTTTTCGCCGCCCTCGGCATCGGTGCGATGCGCGCGGTCGGGCGCGCCGCGCTGCTGCTTCTGGCCGTCCTGATAACGACGCTGGCCGTCGGCGCGACGGGCCTGCTGCTGCGGCGTCTGGCTCGGTCCCTTCTTGGGCGCTGCCGGCTTGGGCAGGTTGCGGACCGCTTCCATGAAATTCTCAGGCAGCGGCTCGATTTCCAGCTTCACGCGCGTCGCGCGCTCGATCGCCTTCAGGTAAGGCCGTTCATCATCCGCCACGAAGCTGATCGCGACGCCCTCCGCCCCGGCGCGCGCGGTGCGGCCGATGCGGTGGACATATTGTTCGGGCACGTTGGGGATTTCGAAGTTGATGACGTGGCTGACGCCCGACACGTCGATGCCGCGCGCAGCGATATCGGTGGCGACCAGCAGCTTCACCTTGCCCTGACGGAAGGCCTGGAGCGCGGTAGTGCGCTGGCCCTGGCTCTTGTTGCCATGGATGGCGAAGGCGTCGATGCCCGCGCCTTCCAGGAAGCGCACGACGCGGTCGGCGCCATGCTTGGTGCGGGTGAAGATGAGCGCCCGGTCGATATCCTCATTCTTGAGGACGATGTGCAGCAGCGCCTGCTTTTCCGCCTGATTGACGAAGGTTGCCTGCTGACGCACGCGTTCCGCCGTGGTGGATTGCGGGGCGACGCTGACCTTGACCGGATCGTTCAGGAACTGGGCGGCAAGCGCCTCAATTTCCTTGGGCATGGTGGCCGAGAAGAACAGGTTCTGGCGATCCTGCGGCAGCATCTTGGCGACGCGCTTGAGCGGATGGATGAAACCCATGTCCATCATCTGGTCTGCTTCGTCGAGGACGAAGATTTCCGTGTCCTTGATGGTGAAGGCGCGCTGGTCGATCAGGTCGAGCAGGCGGCCCGGCGTGGCGACGACGATGTCGACACCGGCCGACAGGGCGCGGATCTGCTTGCCGATCGGCACGCCGCCGAACACGGTTTCGACCGACAGTTTCAGGAAGCGGCCATAGTCGCGGAAGCTCTGCGCGATCTGCGCAGCGAGTTCGCGGGTCGGGGCCAGCACCAGCATGCGGCAGCCCTTGATCGGGGTCGGCTTCGCGTTGCGGGCGAAATAGTCGAGGCTGGGCAGCGCGAAGGCCGCCGTCTTGCCGGTGCCGGTCTGGGCGATGCCGCACAGATCGCGGCCTTCCAGCAGGACGGGGATCGCCTTTTGCTGGATCGGGGTCGGCGTGACGTAATTTTTGGAGGCGAGCGCCTTCATGATGGGCTCGGCGAGACCAAGTTCGTTGAATTGCATTTGGAAAACTCACAAGTCGGCCATGCGCCAACTTGCTCTGCGGACGCAGGAAGGGCGCGAGGCGGGTTACGAAACGACCCGCGTGAAAAGGGAAGCCTCAAGCTTGGCGCAGACTCTCATTGGCCGGTCCGTGGTCCTCGCCTGACCTTGTGGTCACTTGGGATTGCGGACGATCACGCTGCCAATCGCTAGGGGGCCGAAAAGACCCATCTGCTGCGCTGCAACGCATATGGCGAATTTGCAGGCAAATAGCAAGCGGCCGCGGATTTACTCGCGGCCGCCCATTTCTTACGATCAATTTTCGGCGTCAGAGCGCCACTTCGGCATGCTTGCCCTTCATCTCATCGCGCACATCGCCGCCGAAAAGCATCTTGAACACGCCCTTCAGCGACATGTCCGACCGCCAGATTTCCGCCGTGCCAAGGTCGAAGCGCAGCATCAGCAGATTGGGATCGTTACGGCCGCCCGGATACCAGGCCTCCACTTCCTTCGACCAGTAACGGTCGATCACCGCCGTATCGGCTTCCGGCGTCAAGGTGCCCTCTATGCAGGCGAAGAGGTTATGATCCTTCGCCGCAAATTGCGCCATGGCGGGGCCGCCTGGCGCCAGGCGATTGTCGCGCGACGTATAGAACCAGAAGCAATGATTGGCCTTGGGGTCGAGTTGCGCGGTCATCGGCAGGCTATGTTCCGCGCTGTTGCTCAGCCCCACCATCAGGAAGGGGCTGGTCGACAGTTCCGCCCAGAAACGGTCCTTGATTTCGGTTGCGTCGGTCATCGTCCAAACTCCTTGGCTGTTTCCCCTTCAATCGCCGGCCGGCAGCGAAGTTCCGAAACGCTTGATCTTGGCCCCGACCATCGCCACATGGGGGCCATGCTGATCGAGACCGAACTGACGCCCAATCCGGCGACCATCAAATTCCTGCCCGGCCGTGAGGTCATGGGCGCGGGTACGCGCGATTTCGCGACGCCCGAAGAAGCGGAAGCCTCCCCGCTGGCGGATGCGCTGTTCGGCCTGGGCGACGTCACAGGCGTTTTCTTCGGCAGCCATTTCGTATCGGTGACGATCGCGCCAGGTGCCGAATGGTCCGATGTGAAGCCCGATATCCTTGCCACGTTGCTCGAGCATTTTTCGGCCAACATGCCGCTGTTCACGCCGGGATCGGCCGCCGGCATAAGCGTGCCAGCCGACGACGCCGGTTTTTCCGACGATCCGGAGGATGCCGAGATCGTCGAGCAGATTCGCGAACTGATCGATACGCGCGTGCGCCCGGCCGTGGCCAATGACGGTGGCGACATCATCTATCGCGGTTTCGACAAGGGCACCGTCTATCTGCAAATGCAGGGCGCCTGTTCGGGCTGCCCGTCTTCCAGCGCGACTTTGAAGAACGGCATCGAGCAGCTGCTCAAACATTATGTGCCCGAAGTGACAGAGGTGCGCGCGGTCTGATCGCGCGCGTCGGGTTGCCGCGCATTTGGCAAATCCGGACGGATCGACTAACTGCAGGACGAATCCACATGAAGTGGATGCGTAAGGGGAGTTTCGTTTGCGCCTTCTGGTGATCGACACCGCCACCCAGGCCCTGTCCGTCGCGCTGCTGGAAAATGGAGCGGCGATCGGTCGTTTCCATGAAGTCGTCGGGCGCGGCCATGCCGAAGCCCTGCTGCCGGCCATCGCAGCATTGCCCGATGGCGGGCGAGCGGACGCGATCGCGGTGGATGTAGGACCGGGCAGCTTTACCGGTGTACGGATCGGCATCGCGGCGGCGCGTGCGCTGGCGCTCGCCTGGTCGATACCGCTGCGTGGATATAGTGCGCCGGCGTTGATCGCGGCCAAGGCGGCGCAAAACCATCCGGGCGGTCCGATCGCCGTGACCATCACCGGTGGCCATGGCGAGTTGTTCTGGCAATATTTTACCGCCGACGGTTTGCAACCGACCAGCGCCATCGCCTCCACGCCCATTGCAGAATTGGCGGCGACGCTCGACGATGCGAACTTCTACGGCACCGGCGCCGAAGCGCTGGTAACCGCGCGGGGCAAGGGTAGCGCGATCAGCCTTTATCCCGATGCGGCCGATTATGGATTGATCGCTGGACTGACGCCGTTGCCGCCCAGCCCGATTTACGGGCGCGGCGCGGATGCCAAGACCATGGCGGAACGCGCGGCGTCATGATCCCGGCCGTACAACTCGACACCTATGACGAAGGCGATCGCAACGCGCTGGGCGATGCGATGGACGTCATGATCCAGGCCTTCGATCCGGTCTATGGGGAGGCATGGACGCTGTCGCAATTGTCGGGCGTGATGCTCATGCCGGGTACATGGCTGACGATCGCACGGATCGATGCCGCGCCACTGGGCTTTGCATTGGTGCGTTCGGTGCTGGACGAATGCGAATTGCTGCTGCTGGCCGTCGATCCGCTATGGCGCGGACGCGGCGTGGGCGAAACGCTGTTGCGCGACAGTTTGCGCACGGCACGCCGCCGGGGGATCACTTCGATGAACCTGGAAGTGCGTTCTACCAATAAGGCTGTAAAACTATACGAGAAAACCGGTTTCGAATATGTACATCGCCGCCCCGGTTACTATCGCGGTAATGATGGTCAACTTCACGATGCGCTCAGCTTTCGCATTGATATGATGGCTTGATACAATATCCCCTTGCGAAAGTCTCCGGCAAGGTCTAGCGGGCATATACCGCTCATGAAACAATTTCCTCGGGCGGGTCGCATAACAATATAGCCTAGTAGGAAACGGTAAAATGGAAACCGAATCGGCCCAGAGCGAGCTGCTCATTACTTTGACGTCGGACATCGTCGCTGCCCACGTCTCCAACAACAGCGTTGCCGTCTCCGACGTATCTTCGCTGATCCAGAATGTGCATGCCGCGCTCGCCGGCCTCAGCCAGCCCGCGCCGGCACCGGAAGTGAAGCTGGAGCCCGCCGTTTCGGTACGCTCGTCGATCAAGCCGGATTACATCATCTGTCTGGAAGACGGCAAGAAGCTCAAGATGCTCAAGCGCCACCTGATGACCCATTATCAGATGACGCCGGAAGATTATCGCGCGAAGTGGAGCCTGCCGGCCGACTATCCGATGGTCGCCCCCAATTATGCCGAACAGCGCCGCACTCTGGCGAAGAAGATCGGCCTGGGCACCAAGCGCCGCCGCACGCCGCGCGCCAAGTAATCGGCGCTTTGGGCGCAGCCATTTAGTGCAAAGGGGCGCGTCACCGACGCGCCCCTTTCCTGTTTGGGGAAAAGCCGCTAGGCTCTTCCCCATCCTTCGAAAAAGCAATCAAGCGAGCCTGCATGAACCGCAAAATCGACGTCGAAGCCCTGTGTCATGAAAAGGGGCTGCGCATCACCGAACAGCGCCGCGTCATCGCGCAGGTGCTGAGCGACGCTACCGATCATCCCGATGTGGAGGAACTGCACAAGCGTTCCGCCGCCATCGACCCCGGCATCTCGATCGCGACGGTGTACCGCACCGTGCGCCTGTTCGAAGAAGCCGGCATCCTGGATCGCCATGACTTTGGCGACGGCCGCGCCCGTTACGAAGCGGCACCGGAATCGCACCATGATCATCTGATCGATGTCGAGACGGGCAACGTCATCGAATTCGTCGATCCGGAATTGGAACAGTTGCAGAAACTGATCGCCGAGAAGCTGGGCTTCCGCCTGGTCGATCACCGCATGGAACTCTACGGCGTCGCGCTCGACCGCAAGAACTGACCGACCTTGGCCAGCGTCCGTCGCCTGTTGCGGTTGGGGGCGCTGGCCGGCAGCCTGCTGATCTGCCTGTTTCCCCATCTGCTATGGCGCATCGCGCGCCGCCCCTCCCCCTGGCCGCGTCGCTTTCTGGCGCTCGCGGCCCGGTCTGTCGGCGCGCGGGTCAGGATCGCGGGACGCCCCCATGACGGGGACATGTTCCTGCTCGCCAATCATATCAGCTGGATCGACATATTGGCTTTGGGCGGCGCGACCGGCTCCGCCTTCGTTTCCCATGACGGGGTTGCGCGCTGGCCAGTGATCGGCTGGCTAGCGGCTCAGAACAATACATTGTTCGTCGCGCGCGAACGGCGTGGCGCGCTGTCGGGGCAACTGGATGCGTTACGCGCGGCGCTGCTGGGCCATCAGCCGGTGGCGCTCTTCCCCGAAGGCACGACCAGTGACGGCAGCGGGCTGTTGCCGTTCAAACCGGCACTTCTGGCCGTACTGCTACCGCCGCCGCGTGCGGTGATGATCCAGCCGGTGCATATCGATTATGGCCCCGAAACCGCCGCCATCGCTTGGTATGGGGATGAGGCCGCCGGGACAAACGCCAGACGCATTTTGAGCCGCAAGGGACCGATGACCGTTACGCTGCGCTTTCTGGCGCCGTTCGACCCGGCGGACTGCGCCGATCGCAAGGTGATTGCCGCCATGGCGCGCGAACGGATCGCTGCCAGCATGGCAAAGCATCAGCACCCTTCCGCTTGCGCGCCTCCGCCTGTATAGCGGCAAGGATGAATCGTACCGACGCCCCAAAGACTCCAGCGACTTTCCACGTCAAATCCTTCGGCTGCCAGATGAACGTCTATGATGGCGAGCGCATGGCCGAGATGCTGGGCACGCGCGGCATGACCGCTGCGGCCGATGGCGCCGACGCTGATCTGGTCATCCTGAACACCTGCCACATCCGCGAAAAGGCGGTGGACAAGGTCTATTCCGACATCGGGCGCATGGTGCGCGACGATGGCAGCCGCCCGATGATCGCCGTCGCCGGCTGCGTCGCCCAGGCGGAAGGCAGCGAGATCCAGCGCCGCGCCCGCACTGTCGACATCGTCGTCGGCCCGCAGGCCTATCATCGCCTGCCCGACCTGATCGACAAGGTGGGCCGCGGCGAAGAAGCGGTCGACACCGACATGCCGCTGGCCTCGAAATTCGGCGCCCTGCCTGCCCGCACCAAGCAGGCGCGCCCCACTGCTTTCCTGACCATCATGGAAGGGTGCGACAAATTCTGCACCTATTGCGTGGTGCCCTATACGCGCGGCGCGGAAATCAGCCGCAGTTGGAGCGCGATCATCGACGAGGCCAAGGCGCTGGTCGATGGCGGCGTGCGCGAAATCACGCTGCTGGGCCAGAATGTGAACGCCTGGACCGGCGAGGATGACAAGGGCCGGATGCAGGGCATGGACGGCCTGGCCCGCGAACTGGCCAAGATCAACGATCTGAAGCGCATCCGCTACACCACTAGCCACCCCAACGACATGAGCGACGGCCTGCTCGCCGCCCATGGCGACGAACCCAAGCTGATGCCCTTCCTGCATCTGCCGGTGCAGTCGGGCAACGACCGCATATTGAAAGCCATGAACCGCAGCCATAGCGTCGAAAGCTATCTGCGCATCATCGATCGTGTGCGGGCGGCGCGGCCGGACATTGCCCTGTCCGGCGACTTCATCGTCGGCTTCCCCGGCGAGACGGACGCGGAGTTTGAGGACACGCTCAAGATCGTGGAGCAGGTGCGCTACGCCCAATGCTACAGCTTCAAATATAGCCCCCGCCCCGGCACGCCGGCGGCCGATATGGATCACCAGATCCCGGCGGCCGTGATGGACGATCGGCTCGCCCGTCTTCAGGCCGTCATCAATCGGCATCAGGTAGAGTTCAACACCGCCACGGTCGGGCGCACGACCGACATTCTTCTGGAGCGCAAGGGCCGCTATCCCGGTCAGTTGATCGGCAAATCGCCCTGGCTCCAGTCCGTGGTCGTGACCGCGCCGGATCTTACCATCGGCGACATGGTTGAAGTCGATATCATCAGCGCCGGCCCGAACAGCCTGGCCGGCGAAATCAGCAGGAGGAAGGCCGCTTGAACCAAAACACCGTCGTTCCCGCACTTGCAGGAACCCATCTCCGACCCTGTCCACCAGGATCGAACGGCGGAAGATGGATACTCGCTCTGGCGAGCATGACGGACGGAACAAGGGGCTGACCATGGGCAAGAAACCGAACCACCACCATCGCGAAGATGTTGCCGAACGGGCACGGCTGGAGGTCGTTTTCGAACGGCCGCATCTGCTGACCACATTGTTCGGCCAATATGACCAGAATCTGGTCGCGATCGAAAATCGGCTGGGCGTCTATATCGCCGCGCGCGGCAACAAGTTGCAGATCGAGGGTGAGGCCCATGCCGCCGCCCGCGCCCGCGACGTGATGACCGGCCTCTACAACCGCATCGTCGCGGGGCAGGAAATCGATGCCGGCGCGGTGGAAGCGGTGATCGCCATGTCGTCCGAACCGACGCTGGACGGCATTATCCGCAGCGATGTCGCCGAACCGCCCAAGGTGATGATCCGCACGCGCAAGAAGACGATCGTGCCGCGCAGTGCGACCCAGGTCACCTATATGGAGGCGCTGAACCGCAACGACATCATCTTCGCGCTTGGCCCGGCAGGTACCGGCAAGACCTATCTGGCAGTCGCGCAGGCGGTCAGCCAGCTCATCACCGGCAGTGTCGACCGGCTTATCCTGTCGCGCCCGGCCGTCGAAGCGGGCGAGAAGCTGGGCTTCCTGCCCGGCGACATGAAGGAGAAGGTCGATCCCTATCTCCGCCCAATCTACGATGCGCTGCACGACACGCTCCCGGCCGAACAGGTCGAACGGCGGATCGCCAGCGGCGAGATCGAGATCGCGCCGCTGGCCTTCATGCGCGGGCGGACGCTGGCCAATGCCTTCATCGTGCTGGACGAAGCGCAGAACACCACCATCGCCCAGATGAAGATGTTCCTCACCCGTTTCGGCGAAGGCAGCCGCATGGTCATTTGCGGCGACCCCAAGCAGGTCGATCTGCCGCAGCCGGGCACATCGGGTCTGGCCGATGCGGTGGCGCGACTGGACGGGGTCGAAGGCATCGCCATGGTGCCCTTCGGCATCTCGGACGTCGTGCGCCATCCGGTCGTCGGGCGGATCGTGCAGGCTTATGAGGGGCCGGATGCCTGAATTCCACGGAAAGAAATATCATGATTGAAGTCGCCGTCCTCCATGAAGAAGGCTGGCCCGGTATCGACTGGGAATTTCTGGCCCAGCGCGCCGTGGCCACCGCCATCGCGCACAGCCCCTATGCGGCCTTCGCGGCCGACCAGACGCTGTATGAGGTGGCAGTCAAGCTGACGTCCGATGAGGAGGTCCATAGCCTCAACCGCGCCTATCGCGACAAGGACAAGCCCACCAACGTCCTGTCCTTTCCGATGGTGCAGGATGATTTGCTTCAGGCCACCGCCAATACCGACGATGGCGAAGTATTGTTGGGCGATATCGTACTGGCGGAGGGCGTTTGCGTCGCCGAAGCGGCGGAAAAGGGCATTTCCGTCGCTGATCATGCCACGCATTTGATTGTTCACGGGACTTTTCATTTGCTTGGATATGACCATATGGACGACAATGAGGCCGAAGCGATGGAAGCGCTGGAGATTGCGGCGCTTCTGAGCATAGGTCTTGCCGATCCCTATGGGGATCGAGAGGGCGTTTGATATCGCGTTGTCCGTTTCGACACGCACTGACAGGGGATTGATCGAAATTATGGCTGACGGCAGTCCGAAGGACGGCACCGCTTCGAAAGAAGGGGACAGTAGCAACGAGGGCGGCTTATGGAGCGGCATCAAGTCGCTCCTGTTCGGCGAGGGTGAAGAAACCAGTCTCCGCAAGGAACTGGAAGAAGCGCTCGACGAATATGATGAAGACGAGCAGGACGAAAATAGCGCCCCCCCGGCCAAGGGCGACCTGTCCGCGATCGAGCGGCAGATGGTGCGCAACCTGCTCCATTTTTCCGAACATACGGTCGATGACGTCGCCGTGCCCCGCGCGGACATCATCGCGATCGAGGAGAAGGCGAGTTTCGCCGACCTCGCCGCCCTGTTCGCCGAGGCCGGGCATAGCCGCGTGCCGGTCTATCGCGGGACGCTCGATACCATTGTCGGCATGATTCACATTCGCGATGCCTTCGCCATATTGGCCGGCAAATCGCCGGTGCCCGACACGCTGGAACCGCTGATCCGTCAGCCGCTCTATGTGCCTGAAAGCATGGGCGCGCTCGACCTGCTCGCGGAAATGCGCGCCAAGCGGACGCATCTGGCCATCGTGCTGGACGAATATTCGGGCACGGAAGGGCTTTTGACCTTCGAAGATCTGGTCGAGGAAATCGTCGGCGACGTCGAAGATGAGCATGACGACGCGCCCGAAGCGATGCTGGTGCCGCTCGATGGCGGCCTGTGGGACGCCGACGCCCGCGCGGAACTGGACGATGTCGCGGACGAAATCGACGAAAAGCTGGGCGAAGTCGAGGAAGATGTCGACACGCTGGGCGGCCTGGCCTTCGTACTGGCCGGGCGCGTGCCCGAGCCGGGCGAGATACTCGATCATGGTCCCAGCGGGTGGAAGCTGGAGATCGTCGCCAGTGATGGTCGCCGGGTTACGCGGCTGCGCCTGCATCCACCGGTCGCGTTGGAAGAGGTGGAGGAATAAACGCCTCCACCTGAAATTTCCGTCGGCAAATTTTCGATACCGACGAAATGTTAAGCCTGCGCGCTCATAGCCTGCCATAGGGACATCAGGCGTCATCGTCCTTCGACGAATATGGTAGGCAATGCGAAACGAGCGTAGCAGATTTCAGAGCGGTGGCAGTGCGGACATGAGTTTCGCTGCGCCATGGTCGCCGATCGAGACATTGCTGCTGGCGCTGCTATGCGCCGCGACCCTGTTCTTTACGGTCATCACCCCGCCCTTCCAGGCGCCGGACGAAAACCAGCATTATATGAAAGCGCTGGCGCTGGCGCAGGGCGATGTTCTGACCCGTCAGCAGGGGGAGGCGACCGGCATCGACTTGCCCCGCGCGGCGCTGGACATTCACGCCGTCGATTTCCCGACCGATGTGCCCCCTATCCTGCGCCGGTTCGATCGCACACAGATCGCCGCCAGTGCGCAGGCGGACGCCGGGCGTAGCGGGACCGCCTTTGCCGATTTCCCCAACGTCGCCAGCTATGCGCCCAGCCTTTATGCGCCGGGCGCTTTGGGATTGATGCTGGGCAAGGCGATGGGCCTGCCCTGGATCAACGCCTTCTATGTCGGGCGGCTGGTCAATGCGCTGAGCGGCCTGCTGTTGCTAATCACGGCGCTGCGCCTGCTGCCCTTCGGGCGCAATGCGTTGCTGGCGACCGCGCTGTTGCCGACCTTCGCCTATCAAACCGGTTCGCTGTCGCCCGATGCCGTAATCAACGGGTTGGGCTTTCTGGGGCTGGCGCTGACGTTGCGCACCGGCTTCATGACCGCCACGCCCGCGCGATCGGCTGCCCTGCTGGTGACCGGGCCGTTGCTGGCGCTGTGCAAGGGCGTTTACCTGCCGCTGATGGCCGCCGGGCTGCGCTGGCAACAGCATCGCCGCGATCTGCGGCCGGGCCTGATCCTGGGCGCGATGGCGCTGGGCGCGTTCGCCTTCGTCGGCTGGATGCATTATTCGGGTGGCAGCCAGGCGCTCTATCATATCCAGTCGCGCCGGACCGGCGAGACGATGATGACCGCGCCGCTCGGCGAGCAGCTCAAGATCGTGCTGCATGATCCGATCAACTATATCCGTATCCTTGTCAGCAGTGTGACCGAGCGGGCGCCGGTCTATGCGTTGCAGATCGTCGGGCGGTTTGGCTGGAATGCGATCCTGTTGCCATTGGTCGCCTATCAGCTGGCTGCGCTGATGCTGGGGGCCGGCGTCGCCAACGGGATCGGCGCGCGTTTCGGCATGGGTCAGAGGCTATGGTGGCTGGCGGTGGCGGCGGGTATCGCACTGTTGATCGAAACGGCCATGTATCTGACCGGGACGCCGCTGGGCGCCGACTATATTCAGGGGACGCAGGGGCGCTATTTCCTGCCGATCCTGCCGCTGGTGCTGATCGCCCTATCGCCCGCCGGGCCGGTGCGCGGGGCGCAGAAGCTGTTCGCCATCACCGCGATCCTGCTGGCCACCATCGCGGCGGCGACCGTGTTCGACAGTTTCTGGATCCACGGCTTCGTCACCAGCGACGGCATGCCCCCACATGGCAGCATCGGCCGCGCGCTCCTGCTACCCTCGCCGCGCTGGTAGCCAGAGTCGGCAGAAGGCCAGCCAGCCCAGCCCTTCGATCCAGCCGGCGGTGACGTCGCTCGGCCAATGGACGCCGAGCCAGACGCGGCTGATGCCGATGAGTGCGATCATCGCTGCGGCCGCGACATAAGCGCTCCGGTGCGCAACCAGCATCGCCAGCGCGCCGAAGAACATCATGTTGCCCGCCGCATGGCCGCTGGGGAAGCTGTAGCTGTGCACATTGTCCAGATGCGGCAGCAGGTCGGGCCGCGGGGCGACGAAAATCTGCTTGAGGATCAGGTTCAGCGCCGTACCGCCGGCCATCATAACGGCCAGCCAATAAGCGCCCTTTCGCCGTCCGACCCAGAATAAAGTGCCCAGCGACAGGGCTAGCAATATCAGGCGACCCGCCGTTCCACCGATGGCAGAGGCGCTGCGCATCCACGGCGTGACATGCTGCCCCACGGCGCTGTCCCGCGCGGCCCCTGCCCGCTCCATCAGCCCGACATTCAGCTCGTCCAGCCACCCCGCCCGCTGCATCAGCGCGATCGCCAGAACGCAAAAAAGCGCGAGAGCCAAAGCCCCCGCGCCTTTCATTATCCTCGTTTGCCGCGATTTCCGAGCCGTCAGATGTTCCATCTGACTTGAAATCGCTCCTGGCCGCCGGTCAGATATGGATCGCACGCCCATAAGCCGCGAGCACGCTTTCATGCATCGATTCCGAAATGGTCGGATGCGGGAACACGGTGTGCATCAGTTCCGCCTCGGTCGTCTCCAGCGTCTTTCCGATGGTATAGCCCTGGATCATTTCCGTGACTTCCGCGCCGATCATATGCGCGCCCAGCAGCTCGCCGGTCTTGGCGTCGAACACCGTCTTGGTGAAGCCTTCGGCCTCGCCCAGCGCGATCGCCTTGCCATTGCCGATGAAGGGGAACATGCCGACCTTCACGTCATAGCCCGCTTCCTTCGCCTTGGCTTCGGTGAGGCCCACGCTGGCGATCTGCGGATGGCAATAGGTGCAGCCCGGAATGTTGCGGACGTCCATGGCATGCGGGTGCTTGCCGGCAATCGCTTCGGCCACGATCACGCCTTCATGGCTCGCCTTGTGCGCCAGCCATGGCGGCGCGGTGACGTCACCGATCGCCCAGATGCCGTCCACATTGGTCTTGCAGGTCGGATCGGTGACGATATGGCCCCGTTCCGTCTTGATGCCCAATTCTTCCAGACCGATATTTTCGGTGTTGGGGACGATGCCGATCGCGACGATGACATGGCTATATTCGCCGTTGACGACTTTGCCGTCCTTGTCCTTGATCGCGGCCTTCACGCCATTCGCGCCGACTTCCAGCTTATCGACGCCAGCGCCGGTCAGGATGGTCATGCCCTGCTTCTTGAGCGCTTTTTCAAGGAAGGCGGACACGTCCTTATCCTCGACGGGGACGACGCGGTCCATCATTTCGACGACGGTGACATCAGCGCCCATGTCATTATAGAAGCTGGCAAATTCGATGCCGATCGCACCCGAACCGATGACCAGCAACTTGCTGGGCATTTCCGACGGGGTCATGGCGTGGCGATAGGTCCACACGCGCTTGCCGTCCGCCTTCTCAAAGGGCAGGTCGCGGGCGCGGGCGCCGGTCGCGACGATGATGTTCTTCGCCGTCAGCTCTTCGGTCTTGCCGTCCTTGGTAACGGTCAACTTGCCTTTGCCGGTCAGCTTGCCGTCGCCCATATGGACGGTGATCTTGTTCTTCTTCATCAGGTGCGTGACGCCCTGATTAAGCTGCTTTGCGACGCCGCGCGAACGCTTCACGACGGCTTCGATGTCGGCGCTGATCTTTTCAGCCTTCAGGCCATAGTCGCCAGCGTGGCTCATATAGTGGAAGATTTCCGCGGAACGCAGCAGCGCCTTGGTCGGGATACAACCCCAGTTGAGGCAGATGCCGCCCAGATTTTCGCGCTCGACGATCGCGGTCTTCAGACCCAGTTGGGCGGCGCGGATGGCAGCCACATAGCCGCCGGGGCCGGAGCCCAGAACGATGACATCATAAGTATCAGCCATGATCAGTCTCTCTAATCTTACTTCGCCGCGCCGGTTTCAGTCGGCAGGGGCGGAACGGAACGGGGCTGGCGATCCTCTCCGATCGCCACGAAGCTGAAGGTCGCGTGGGTGACGCGGTAGGAACGGTCGTCATGACGCGCGCGACGCCATGCCTCGACATAGATTTTCATCGACGTGCGACCGACCGACTTGAGCGTCGCAAAGACCGACAGCTCATCGCCGACCACGACCGGGCGGAGGAAGGTCATCCCTTCCACCGCGATGGTCACGGCGCGGCCATGGCTGTGTCGGGCGGCGACGGAGCCAGCCGCGGAGTCCATGACGCTCATCAACCAGCCGCCGAAAATATCCCCATAGGGATTGGTATCGGTCGGCATGGCGATGACCCGCACCGCCGGACTGATATCCGGCGGGGTTTCGTCGACATAAGCCATCAGGCGAGCAGGCCGATCGGGTTTTCGATCAGCTGCTTGAACGCCTGCATCAGGCGGGCGCCATCCGCGCCGTCGATGGCACGATGGTCGAAGCTGCCGGTGGCCGACATGACGGTCGCGATCTGGACCGCATCATCGACGATATACGGACGCTTCTCACCCGCACCAATCGCCATGATCATGGCCTGGGGCGGGTTGATGACGGCTTCGAACTGCTTGATGCCGAACATGCCCATGTTGGAGAGCGAGGCGGTGCCGCCCTGATATTCTTCCGGCTTCAGCTTGCCGTCCTTGGCGCGGCTGGCCAGATCCTTCATCGCGGTCGAGATGGAGGCGACGCCCTTGCCGGCGGCGTCGGTGACGATCGGGGTGATCAGACCGCCGGGGATCGACACGGCGACGCTGATATCGGCGCGCTTGAATTGCAGCATCTGGTCGCCGGCGAACTGCACGTTGCACTCGGGCACCTGCTCCAGCGCGACGCCCAGCGCCTTGATCAGCAGGTCGTTGACCGACAGCTTGACCTTGCGGCTTTCAAGGCCGGCATTGAGCTCGCCGCGCAGTTTCAGCAGCTTGTCGAGCTGAATGTCGACGGTCAGGTAGATGTGCGGCACCTGCTGCTTGGATTCGGTCAGGCGGCGCGCGATCGTCTTGCGCATGCCGCTGAGCTTGACGACCTCGTGCGGGATGCCGAAATCCTGCGCGGCGGCAGCAACCGGTGCGGGGGCTGCGGCGGCCGGGGCGGCGGCTGCGGCGGGCGTGGCGGCCGTCGGCGCGGCGGCGGGTGCGCCGGCCTTGGCGCCTTCGATGTCCGCCTTCACGATGCGGCCGTTGGTGCCGGTGCCGTTGACGCTGGCAAGGTCGATGCCCTTGGCTTCGGCGAGGCGGCGAGCGAGCGGGCTGGCCTTCACGCGGTCGCCCGACGCGACGCTGGGCGCTGCGGCGGCCTTGGCAGGAACGGGGTCGGCCTTGGGTGCTGGGCTTTCGGCCTTTTCAGGTGCCGGATCGGCCTTGGGCGCTGCAGCGTCAGCCTTGCCACCACCGGCTGCGGCGGTCGCGACATCTTCGCCCTCTTCGGCGATGATGGCGATCACGGTGCCGACCTTCACGCCTTCGCTGCCTTCCGACACCAGGATCTTGGCGATCACGCCTTCATCGACGGCTTCGAATTCCATCGTCGCCTTGTCGGTTTCGATTTCGGCGAGCAGGTCGCCCGACGACACGGTGTCGCCTTCCTTGACCAGCCATTTGGCCAGCGTCCCTTCCTCCATCGTCGGGGACAAAGCGGGCATCTGGATCGTCTTGCTCATGCTTTCGGGCCTCTTCTTGGCTTTACGGCTTTGGTCGTTGGCGCCGTGTTTTCACCCATTCGCCGCTTTGGTCAAGTGACGCCGTGGCAGACCCTCTTTTATGGCTTTCATTTTACCGCTATGGTTCGTTGAGATGTTTTACGGAAACATCGCGCCATAAATATCATGCGGGGACGATAAGAAGTGCGGACATATCTGGTCGTCGTGGACGAATCGCCCGAAGCCGAAACCGCGCTGCGTTTCGCCGCGCGCCGCGCCGCCAAGACGGGCGGCGCCGTCCGCATCCTGGCACTGATCCCGCCGGCCGAGTTCGTCCAGTGGGGCGGCGTGCAGGCGACGATGGAGGATGAGGCGCTGCAACGGGCCGAAGCGCTGGTGACGAGCGCGGCCGGCACGCTGACAGACGAATCCGGCATCCGCCCCAGCATCACCGTGCGTCAGGGCGATGCCGTCGCCGTGGTGCGCGGCACGCTGGAGGAAATGGACGATGTGGCCGCGCTGGTGCTGGGCGCGGCGGCCAGCGGCAATCCGGGCAAGCTGGTGACGCACTTTGCCGGCGCGGATGCCGGCAAGCTGCCCTGCCCGCTGATGATCATTCCGGGCGGGCTGGATAGCGACGCGATCGACCGGTTGAGTTAAAGCGCCCGCGCCCTGACAATCCTCCCCTTCAAGGGGAGCTGGCTGGTCGAAGACCAGACGGAGGGGTATCACCCTCTCAATAGCGAGCTACCCCACCGTCACGCGCTTCGCGCGCGCTACCTCCCCTTACAGGGGAGGATCTTGTCAGCGTTTATGCTTGCCCCGTTTCGCGCCGATGTGGCGGATATTCTTCGGGCGACCGCGATGCACGACACCCGGCCGGGTGCGGTCGCGCTTCATCGGGCCGCCGCGCGGCGCGGGATTGTCGGGTAGTTCGAAACGGAGCGATCCGTTGATCGGGTCCGCCTCCGCCAGTCGCAACTCCAGCCGCTGGCCGACCGTGTAGCGATCGCCGCTGTCCACGCCCTGCAACGCCTTGCCCGCTTCGTCATAGTAGAAATGCTCGGCGCCCATAGTCGACACCGGGACCAGCCCGTCGCCACCCAGCCCATCGACCGTGGCGAAGAAACCGAAATTCTGAACCCCGGTGATGCGTGCCTTCACCACTTCGCCGACATGGGCGGACAGGAACGCGGCGACATAGCGGTCGACCGTCTCCCGCTCCGCCTCCATCGCGCGGCGTTCATGGCCGGAAATCATTTCGCCGACCCGGCCCATATTCTCATAATCCTCCTGGCTGAGGGAGGAGCGGTCCGGGATCACCTTGTCCTTGGGCGCCGGAAGATCCAGGCCATAGGCGCCCACAAGCGCGCGGTGGACCAGAAGGTCGGCATAGCGGCGGATGGGCGAGGTAAAATGGGCGTAGCTGCCCAGCGCAAGGCCGAAATGCCCCATATTCTGCGGACTGTAATAGGCCTGGGTCTGGCTGCGCAGGATCTGGGTCATGATCTGCTCCTTCTCCTCCGACTCCCCGACCTTGCGGATCAGGGCGTTGAAGGTAGCAGGCCGGATCACCTGCCCCAACGCGAAATCGATGTCGAAGGTCGCCAGATATTCCTTGAGCGCAACGAGCTTTTCGCGACCCGGCGTTTCATGGACACGATACATGACAGGCGCCTTCTTCGCCTCCAGCGCCTTGGCCGCCGCGACATTGGCCGCGATCATATAATCCTCGATCAGCATATGCGCGTCCAGCCGTTCGCGCACGGCGACGCTGACGATCTTGCCAAATTCGTCCAGCACCACGCGCCGTTCTGGCAGGTCCAGCGCCAAAGGATCGCGCGCGTCGCGCGCCTTGCGCAGCAGCGCCCAGCAAGCCCAGAGGGGCTTGAGCGCAGGTTCGAGGAGATCATTATCCTTCGTGCCGTCAATCGCCGCCTGCGCATCTTCATAGGCCAGCACCGCAGCAACCCGGATCACCGCGCGCGTGAAGCGCCAGGCCGTGACCTTGCCGTTCGCATTGATGGTGAGGTGACAGGCCATGGCCGCCCGGTCCTGCCCCGCGCGCAGCGAACACATATCGGACGACAATTCGTGCGGCAGCATCGGCACGACCTGATCGGGGAAATAGACGCTGTTGCCGCGCTTGCGGGCTTCCTTGTCGAGCGCGCTGCCGGGCCGGACATAGTAGCTGACGTCGGCGATGGCGACGATCGCCTTATAACCGCCGGCATTGCCTTCATCCTCGTCAGGCGTCGCCCAGACGGCGTCGTCATGGTCGCGCGCGTCGGACGGGTCGATCGCGACGATCGGCAAATGGCGCAGATCCTCGCGCTTGTCCTCATGCAGCGGCAGGGCCGACGCCTTGGTCGCCTCCTCCTCCACGCGATCCGGGAAAACATGGGGAATGCCATGTTTGTGGATGGCGATCAGGCTGAAGCTGCGCGGGGCGAAGGGGTCGCCCAGAATGTCGGTGACGCGGGCCGAGATGCGCGGCGGGCGGCCATGAGGTTCGGCCAGCACCAGATCGCCGGGCTTGGCGGTGCCGACGTCGCTGATCAACGTATCCTTGCGGATGCGCTTGTCGACCGGACGCAGCCACAGCTTGCCGTCGGCCATTACCTCCACCACGCCCAGCAATTCCTCGCTGGCCTTGGCAAGTTTCTTCATCGGATGCGCAACCCAGCCGCGACCGGCCTCTTCCGTGCGGGCAAGGATACGGTCGCCGATGGTCAGCGCACCGCGCTTGCCACGCTCCACCACGCGCAGGCGGGGCGCGGGCTGGCCTTCGGCTTCCCACCGTTCGGGCGTTGCGATCAGGGTCGTGTCGTCCACATCGACGATGCGCAGCACCGTGACCTTGGGCACGCCGCCCATCTTGTGGAAGGCGCGGGCCGGGCCAAGGTCGATCACCCCCTCGTCCGCCATGTCCTTCAACAACGCCTTGAGCGCGATCTTCTCCTGCCCTTTCAGGCCGAACGCCTTGGCGATTTCGCGCTTGCCGGCGGGCTGGTCCGACGTCGTGATGAATTCCACCACCTGATCGCGGGTCGGGAAACCGGCGGGACGGACTTTGGTGCGGGCGGGTGTTTTGCTTTTGGGGGTCGATGCCATGAACCAGCTATAGGGATGCGGCGGCGGCGATACCAGCGCTATGGCGGGGCGGCGGTAGCGCTTCGTTGGAGTGGGCATGAACGCCCTGCTCCTGATCGCCGCTGCCGCGAGCGCGCCCTCGCCCTCCCCCGTCCAGAAGGAGGGGGCCGAACATTATGTCTGGGGCGGCGTGAATGACGGCTGGCATCTGGTGAAGCGCGACGACCTGTCGGTTATAGAAGAACGCATCCAGCCGGGCGCGGCCGAAGTGCGGCATTATCATCAGAAGGCGCGGCAATTCTTCTATGTGCTGGCGGGGGAATTGACGATGGAAACGGCGGGGCAGACGCATCGGCTGACCGCCGGACAGGGGATCGAGATCGCGCCGGGTGTGCCGCATCAGGCACAGAACCGGAGCCCCGCGCCGGTGGAGATATTGGTGACATCGACGCCCAAAAGCCATGGCGACCGAGTGGAGGCGCCGTTGCCCTGAACAGGATTTGCGGAGGTTAACTTCGCATATTTCCCTCTTGCTTCGACATTTTAATGCGCGAGTTGGAAATTTTATTATGCGGGTAGGTGGTTCGAACGCGCAGCCTGCAGTCTAGCACTGGCAAGGGTCTGTAGGACAGGAATGGCCGAATGGGGTGGAATGTGGCCCGTCCGCTTGCAGGCGCAAAAGCGGTTTTCCACAATCACTGGACAGGGAGCCTACATTGCGGTCGGTTTTATGCCGGGGTATATGCCGTATGAAACCCCTCCTCCCAATGATCCTCGTCAATCTGATATTTGTCTGCTGTAAATCCTTCGATGTGATCTCGAAATCCAACAAGCTTGGAAATTCTCGCAATCGCTTCTTTGGCTTTCTCTTCACTCGAATATATACCAATTGTCTTCACATCGGTCTCGTCAGGGTTTATTTCGCGGGCGTGTTCGACGAGATATACAAACATGCGGTTTTCCTTCTGCCCAAGGCCCCTCGCTAATCGACTAAACTTGTCTTGCCGCGATTACTGGATGACCGAAATTCAGAACGACTTTCTGCCTCTAGAACGGCAATTTCTGGTCGAAAGCCGCCCGTCCCCTACCCCGCCAGCTTGCGGGCGCGTTCGCGCCAGGTGGTGGCCAGCACGGCGGTGTCGGCGAGGGTTCGGACGCCTTGCAGGTCGCTCTTGTGTCCGCCGCCGATCAGCAGGTGGAAGACACGGGCGACGGGCCAGTCGGGCAAGGGGCGGTCCAGCAGGTCCATGCTGGTGCCGGCCTCCACCTCCCCTTCGCGCACGACGCGGAGGTAGAGGCCGCTGCGCGCGGTCTTGACGATGGTCGCCATGACGTCGCGCGCGCCGAAGCGATGATCGAGCTTCCAGCAGGGCTGGCGGCCATGGCTGACCTCCACGATCGCGGTGCCGAGCGAAAAGCGATCGCCCAGGCAGATGTCAGTTTCGGTGAGGCCACGCGATGCGATATTCTCGCCAAAGGCGCCGGGCGCGTCGAGCAGGCTCTGGTCGGGTTTGCGTGTCCGCCACCAGCCATAATGATCCTGCGGATAGAGATGGATCGCCTTGTCCAGCCCGCCATGATGGACGCGGTCGGCGACGGCATCGTCGGCGAACCCTTCCCATGTGATACGCACCGGGCCTGTGACCGGCTTCTTGGCGATCGCGCTATAATCCTGGCCACGAAAGGGCATGGGCTTGCCGATCAGCAGCGCATCGATGGTCATGGAAGGCGTGGTCATGGCCCTATCCTGCCATGGTTGCACGCGGCAGGCGATGGCCGGTTTGTGGTGAGCGGCCTTTAAGCAGATCGCCCCTCTGCGAAGGATCAGCCGGCGCTCAGTTCCGAGCGGAGTTTCAGCACTTCGCCGCCATTGTCGGCGGTGATCAGGAAAGCCGGGTCGCGGGTCGATCCGTTGCGGCGGATGCGCGAACCCTCGATCGTCCGCTCCACATGGCGGTCGAACCGTTCCGCGATGCGCCCTCGGCCGACGCCCTGCCCCCAATTCCACTTGACCCGCGTTCCCTTACGGAATGTCTCGGTCATGGGCATCCTCTCCTTTTTTGGGTCCATGCTGCGCCGGCCGTTACTCGTCGTCAGCGAAGAGCAAAATTCCCGGAAAGCCAACTGGTTCCCTTGGGTTTTTTTACAGGTTGATATAAGGCGCGCCGATGGATTCTACCGGCCTGCGCGTTGCCCTGTTCAGCGGCAATTATAATTATGTCCGCGATGGTGCGAACCAGGCGCTCAATCGCTTCGTCGGCTATCTGCTGAAGCAGGGCGCGTCGGTGCGCGTCTATTCGCCGACCACCGACACCCCCGCCTTCGATCCGGCCGGCGATCTGGTCAGCACCCCTTCCTTCCCGGTGCCGGGGCGCAAGGAATATCGGGTGCCCTATCGCATGTCGGCGCAGGTCCGCCGCGATCTCAAGGCGTTCGCGCCCAATATCGTCCATCTGTCCAGCCCCGATCCGCTGGGCCATCGCGCGCTCAGCTGGGCGCGGGCGCGCAACCTGCCGACGGTCGCGTCGGTGCATACGCGGTTCGAAACCTATCCGCGCTATTATGGGCTGGCCTTTCTGGAGCCGCTGATCGAATCCATCCTGCGGCGCTTCTACCGGCGTTGCGATGCGATCGTCGCGCCGTCCGAATCGATGGCGCAACTGCTGCGCAATCAGCGCATGAATTATGATGTCGGCATCTGGACGCGCGGTATCGACCGGGAAATCTTCAACCCCGGCCGGCGCGACATGGCATGGCGGCAGTCGCTGGGCATAGGCGATGACGCGCCGGTGATCGGCTTTATCGGCCGGCTGGTGATGGAAAAGGGGCTGGACGTCTTTTCCGACACGATCGACCAGCTGACCGCGCGGCAGGTGCAGCACAAGGTGCTGGTCGTCGGCGAAGGCCCGGCGCGCGAATGGTTCCAGAACCGCCTGCCCAACGCGGTGTTCACCGGTTTCCAAAAGGGACAGGATCTGGGCCGCGCGGTGGCGGGCATGGATATGTTGTTCAACCCGTCGGTGACCGAGACATTCGGCAATGTGACGCTGGAGGCGATGGCATGCGGCCTGCCCACGGTGGCGGCGCGCGCGACGGGTAGCGAGAGTTTGGTGACGGAAGGCGTGACCGGCCGGCTGATCCGTCCGGGCGCCATCAGTGCCTTTGCCAACGCGTTGCAGGCCTATTGCATCGATGCGGACGCGCGCCATGCCGCCGGCGCTGCCGCGCAGGCGCGGGCGGAGCATAATGGCTGGGATCAGGTGAACCAGGCATTGGTCGACACCTATCTGCGCGTCATTCGGCAGCGGGCGCAGGGTCTGGCGCCGAAATCCAGCCCGGTTCCATAATCCGTCCGATCGCCTATATCGATGGCAATGGCCGACCTTTTCGCTCCCGATGACATGGCCGGCGCCGATGCGCCGGCCGATACCGCCCCCCTTGCCGACCGGCTGCGTCCGCGCACCCTGGCCGATGTGGTGGGGCAGGAACATCTGACCGGGCCGGACGGCGCGATCGGGCGCATGGTGGCGGCGGGGCGGCTATCCTCCATCATCCTGTGGGGGCCGCCCGGCACCGGCAAAACGACAACGGCGCGGCTGCTGGCCGATGCGGTGGGGATGCGGTTCGCGCCGATATCCGCTGTATTTTCGGGCGTGGCGGACCTCAAGAAACTGTTCGCCAGCGCCAAGGAGCATGCCCGGCGCGGCGAGAAGACATTGCTGTTCGTGGACGAAATCCATCGCTTCAATCGGGCGCAGCAGGACGGGTTCCTGCCCTTCGTCGAGGATGGCACGGTGACTTTGGTCGGGGCGACCACCGAAAATCCGAGTTTCGAGCTGAACGCGGCCTTGCTGTCGCGGGCGCAGGTGTTGATCCTGCGCCGGCTGGATGCCGCCGCGCTGGAACAGTTGTTGGACCGGGCCGAGGCGCTGACCGGACGGCCCGTGCCGATCGACGCCGCCGCGCGCGAGGCGCTGGTGGCGAGCGCGGATGGCGACGGGCGCTTTCTGCTCAATCAGGTCGAGACGCTCTATTCGATCGACCTGCCAGAACCGCTCGACCCGGCCGGCCTGTCCGCCCTGCTCCACCGCCGGGTCGCGGTGTATGACAAGGATCGGGAGGGGCATTATAACCTCATCTCCGCCCTGCATAAGTCGCTGCGCGGGTCGGACCCTCAGGCGGCGCTCTATTATCTGGCGCGGATGCTGACGGCGGGGGAAGAGCCGCTCTACGTTCTGCGGCGGCTGGTGCGCTTTGCGACCGAGGATATCGGCCTCGCCGATCCGCAGGCGGTGGTGCAATGTCTGGCGGCGAAGGATGCCTATGATTTCCTGGGGTCGCCGGAGGGCGAACTGGCGATCGTGCAGGCCTGCATCTATTGCGCGACCGCGCCCAAATCCAACGCGGGCTATGTGGCGATGAAGGCGTCGTTCAAATCGGCGCGCGATACCGGATCGCTGATGCCGCCGATGAACATCGTCAACGCGCCGACCAAGCTGATGAAGCAGGTCGGCTACGGCAAGAATTATCAATATGATCATGATGCGGCGGAGGGATTTTCCGGGGCCAATTACTGGCCGGAGGAAATGACGCCGCAGACATTCTACGCCCCCACCGATCGCGGGTTCGAGGCGCGGATCGCCGAGCGGATCGCCCATTGGGACCGTTTGCGGGCGGAGCGTAGCGGCCAGTGACACCCCGCTTCGCGCGGTTCGCGGCGATCGACTGGTCCGGGGCGAAGGGGGCGCGGCACAAGGGGATTGCCGTGGCGCTGTGCGAAGGTGGCGACGCCGTGCCGGAACTGGTCACGGCGCCGACCGGCGTCTGGTCGCGGCAGGGCGTGGCGGACTGGTTGATGGCGACGGCGCGGGAAATTCCGACCCTGTACGGCTTCGATTTCAGCTTTGCGCCGCCTTTCGTCGCACGGGGCAGCTATCTGCCTGGCGATGTGGTGCCCCAGGACGCGCCGGCCTTCTGGGCCTATGTCGATGCGATCTGCGATGATGTGGATCTCGGTGCGGCGAGCCTGCTGGAGGTCGCCCATCGCCGCCACTTCTATTTCGGCAAGGCGGATGGGGTGAAGGCCGATTACATGCACAACCGCGCGTGCGAGGCGCAGTATAATGCGGGCGGCGGCGGCAAGCCGTCCACCGTCTATGACGCGATCGGCGCGGCGCAGGTGGCAAAGGCCAGCTTTGCCGGCATGCGGCTGCTCCATCATGTGCGGCCCCATGTGCCGGTGTGGCCGTTCGATCCACTGCCGGTCGCAGGATCGCTGGTCGTGGAAATCTATACCAGCATCGCCGCCCGCGCCGCCGGGCGGCCCAAGGGGCGGACGAAGATGCGCGACAAGGGGGCTCTGAACGATGCGTTGCTGGCGCTGGGGTCGCAGCCCTATGACGGCGCAATGCCCGACGATCATGGCGCGGATGCGATCGTGACCGCCGCCTGGATGCGGCAGGCGGCGTTACGCCCGGCCTTATGGGCGCCACCTGCCCTCACGCCGCAAATAGCGCGCACTGAGGGCTGGACCTTTGGCGTGAACTGATAGTAAGGGCGTCGCACCCGAAACGGCGCGCCGGATTAGCACAGCGGTAGTGCAGCGGTTTTGTAAACCGAAGGTCGGGGGTTCGATCCCCTCATCCGGCACCATTTCGGGCAGATCCCAGTCCAGCAGATCGCCGTCCGGCCGATCGCATCTGCACCAGATCCCTTTACAGATGTAGCGCGCCCAAATGCAAAATGGGGCCAAACGCAAAATGGGGGCCGACATTGCTGCCGGTCCCCACTTCCGTCGGACTGCTCCTCATACATTTTTCGAACCGTCGGCCCAAACCGGCATGTTCGAAGATGGATAAGGCGATCCGCGTCTCACGAAGAGATGCGATCATCGACCCGCCGATCCTGTGCGTCATCCTTCGGGCGAAGGCGCCGCTCAGGTTTTGCTCCGACTTCTGGCCAAAGGCCGCCCATCGAGGCTCAAATGCCCGCTTTCCTTGCCCGACGTTCACTTTCGCGCGTACCCGGCAAGGGCTTCAAGCATCCCGTCCCTCTGCCCGGCTCCACCCTTGCGGATATTGCCTGCCGATGGACTGCCTTCACGGCTCAAATCCCTGATTTCTCAGCAATTTCTGGAATTGGATCGCTCCGTTTCCACCGTTCCGATAGAGCGATGGTGTCACTGCACCCGAGTCGTTCAAAGCGAATTCGGTCAGATTTTTGACAGGCGGCCATCGAAAGCTGTGGATAAGTGTGGATAAGTTTTCAGCCGGGCGGCGACCAACCCGGTGGCGCCAGCGAAAAGCCTGCAAAATCAAAGCCCGGCGTCACGGTGCAACTGACCAGCGTCCAGCCACCCTGCGGCGTCGATGCCTGCCAGTGATGCGCGGGCACCCAGCCTTGCGGCATCTGCCCGGCCAGAACATCCTGCCCCAGCAGCAGGTCGCGGGCGCCCTCGCCCGGCGCGGCGATGGACAGGATCAGCGGCGCACCGGCGTGCCAGAACCAATGTTCGTCGGCATCGACCCGATGCCAGTGCGATCGCTGATGCGCCTCCAGCAGGAACAGGATCGCGGTGCCGGCAGCGCGCTCACCCGGCGCGGCCGTGGCGCGCCATGTCTCCCGATACCATCCGCCTTCGGGATGAGGCGTCAGGCCCAACGCCTCGATCAACGCCCGCCCTGCCTGTTCGTCGCCGCCTTGCATCCGTTTGCCTCAAATTTTATTGCTTGGGAAACAGTCACTTAAATTGTTGCCTGACGTTCATGCAACCTGGATCAATGTAGATGGGTTGAAGCGACAAATCACGCAGTTCGGAGGAGAATATCATGCGTAATGCCCTGCTCGCCCTGGCCGCCATTTCACTGGCCATTCCGGTTTCCATGGCCGTTCCGACCGACGGTGCCCAGGCCCGCAAAAATTATCGCTACAAGGAATGGCGTGGCCGCGACGGCCGGACCTATTGCCGCAAGTCGAACGGCACGACCGGCCTGATCGTCGGCGGCGTCGGCGGTGCGCTGGTCGGCCGTGCGATCGATACCCGTGGCGACCGCGCCACCGGCACGATCCTGGGCGCGGCCGGTGGCGCGCTGCTCGGCAAGTCGATCGACAGCAAGCGTACTTGCCGTTGATGCCACAAGCCGGCGCGTGTCAGGAGCGCGCGCCGGCTTTCAGCGGCTGGCCCCGCTGGATGGCAACAAAAAAGGGACGGCATCCCGTCGGATGCCGTCCCTAACTTTGTGCAGCGTCTGCCGATCAGTCGGCGGAAGCGTCCGAAGCAGCGCCGCGCGCGTCTTCGACCTTGAAGGCAACCTGCTGGCCGCCCGACACGCCCGAAACCTTGCCATTCTTGACGGCCAGGTTGAAAGCGACGGCGTCGGGGAAACGACGACCCGAAATCACCTTGCCGGTCTTGGTGTCCTTCACCTGATAGACATAGGTGTAGCCTTCGTGGGTGAAGCGCTGCTTGGCAGCGGCATCTTCAGCCTGAGCGGCGGTGGCGGCAATGGCGCTGATGGCGCCGGCGACAATGAACTTGGACAGCATTCGCATGGGTAAACTCCTTGTGAATGCCGATCAAACACCTCTTATATTCTTGTTCTGTTGAACACCGTCTTATGTTGCAGTGCGTCATAGCGACAATCGCAAAAAATGACGATCCGATTGCATCATGTGCAACCGTATTCCATTTTGCGCACTAAGCCTTTGATAGCGCTACCACATGGTCGAACTCGGCCTTCGTCAGCGGCGCGACGGAAAGGCGTGATTGGCGCAACATGACCATGTCGGCGAGCGCCGAATCAGCCTTCATCGCCTTCAACGTCACGGGTTTGGCCAGCCGTTCGACCGGCGCGACATGGACCGCGATCCACTTGCCCGTATCGTCCGTGCTATCAGGCGCGGCTTCTTCCACGATGGTCATGATGCCGACCGCCTCGACCCCGATATTGCTGTGATAGAAGAAGGCCAGATCGCCCTTGCGCATCGCCTTCATATGGCCTTGGGCCGCATGATTGCGCACACCGTCCCATTCGGCCTTCCCCTTTTTGACCAGATCGTCATAGGAAAAGGCATCGGGTTCCGATTTCATCAGCCAGTAGTTCATTCTGCCTCCTTGCAACAGCGCCCCGGCGCGATCAAGGATGCGTCATGCGCGGGCTACGCCTATAGGATGAGACACGGCCCCATCTGAACGAAACTGGAGATAATAAGTGTCGCAAGCGGTACTGGATCAGGTGTCTGTCCTGTCCATGGCGGAAATGAGCAAGGCGGATTTTGCCGCAGCCTTCGGCCAATCCTTCCAACGCTTCGGTTTCGCCATGGTGAAGGACCATGGCATGGACCAGACTCTGGTCGATGATGGCTGGGCGCTAGCGCGTCGCTTCTTCGACCAGCCGGTGGAAACCAAGCGCGCCTATGATGCGAAATATAATGGCGGTCAGCGCGGCTATACCGCGTTCGGCGTCGAGATCGCCAAGGGCGCGAGCGAGAATGACCTGAAGGAATTCTGGCATGTCGGCCGCGACCTGCCCGAAGGCGATCCGCTGGCCGAGACGATGCCACCCAATGTGTGGCCGAGCGAAATGCCGGAGTTCGAGCCGGTCTTTGCGAAACTGTATCGCGAATTCGATCGGGTGGGCGCGGAATTGCTGTCGGCGATCGCCCTCTATCTGGGCCTGCCCGAACGCTGGTTCGACGGCCCCATTGAAAATGGCAATTCGATCCTGCGCCTGCTCCATTATCCGCCGGTATCGCCGCAAGCGCCGGGCATCCGCGCGGGCGCGCATGAGGATATCAACCTCATCACCCTGTTGCTGGGCGCGGAAGAAGGCGGGCTGGAGTTGAAGGATCGGGGCGGCAACTGGCTGCCCGTGGTGCCGCCACCCGGCGCGCTGGCGATCAATGTCGGCGATATGTTGCAACGGCTGACCAACCATCTGCTGCCATCGACCAGCCACCGCGTGGTCAACCCGCCGCCGGAACGGCGCGGCCATTCGCGCTATTCCATGCCCTTCTTCCTGCACCTGCGCCCCGATTTCATGATCGACGCCCTGCCGCAATGCGTAAGCGAGGACAATCCGCGCCGCGATCCGCCGATCAGCGCGCATGATTATCTGACGGAGCGGTTGATCGAGATCGGGCTGATCAAGAAGGGGTAAAGGCGAAGCGCGCTGCGACTGCCTCTCGGATCGTTCCCCGGCGCAGGCCGGGGTCCAGTCCTACGCTCCGAACTGGACCCCGGCCTGCGCCGGGGAACAGAATGTTCACATCGTTGGGCTTTAGTTGAGACAGGTTTCTCGACTTAGCTCGAAACGAACGGGGATCGCCGCCTTACCTGCGCCCACGCCCCAGGGTGATGCCGATTTCCTCGCCCCGCTCGCTCAGCGCCAGCTTCACGATCTTCACTTCGACATGGCTGACCTTGTCGTCCTGAAGGAGGATGGTGTCGATGATATGATCGGCCACCGCCTCGATCAGCGTGAAATGCACGCCTTCGGGCAGCGCTGTCGATGCGGCATGCTTGAGGTCCATATAGTTTTTGGACGCGGTCAGCGGCGTTTCCGGCTCATAATGATCGGCGATTCGCAGGCGCGCGCGGATGGAAATGCGCAACGGCTGGGGGAGATGCGTCTCCTCCGAATAGATGCCGGTCAGCACGTCGACATGCAGGTCGTTGACCTCCAGCGTCAGAAAATCGTCAAATCCAGTCTGCATAGCCTTGCCACATCCAGGCCGTGTCCGCCCCACAAGATGGTGCGGGCCATGGCCTATTTAGTCTTTCATTTTGCGAAGCGGGCGCTAAAGCCCCGCTTCCGGCGCTGCCCCATGCGCCATTGATGGCGGATCGGCAAGACGTGTCAGACATTGTGCCCCTCAACAGTCAGCCCGAAGCGGCCATCGAGCAACTGCTCGACGCGGCGTTCGGCCCGGACCGTCATGGCCGCACCGCCTATCGCATCCGTCAGGACATGCCTTGGCTGCCCGCCCTCTCCTTCGCCACGGTGGATGCCGACGGCGCGCTGATCGGATCGCTGCAAAGCTGGCCGGTGGCGCTGACGGACGCGGATGGGCAGCAGATGCCGCTGATCATGGTCGGCCCGGTCGCAGTCGCGCCGGCGCATCAATTTGGCGGCCATGGCCGGGCGATGATGGACGCGGTGGTCGCCGCTGCTCGGACGATGGGTTGCGAACCGCTGATGATGATCGGCGATCCGGAATATTATGGCCGTTTCTGGGGCTTTGCCGCCGACGGCACGGCGGGATGGGAGGCGCCCGGCCCGTTCGAGCCGCGCCGGCTGCTCGCCCTGTCGGTCGATGGCCGTCCGGTCGGCGGCACGGGCATGCTCAGCCCCAGAATATCCGTCGCGGCCTGATTAACTCTTTGCCTGCGAGCCTCGGGCTCCTATCTCCGCCCCATGCCGATGGAACCCCTGCCCGACCTGTCCACCCTTTCGCTGGCCGATATTGCGCGGCTGGCCGCCGAAAAGCGCCTGCCTCCGGTCGAGAAATGGAATCCCGACCATTGCGGCGACAGCGAGATGCGGATCGCGCGCGACGGCACCTGGTATCATCAGGGGTCGCCGATCGGGCGGGAGACGATGGTCCGGCTGTTTTCCACGATCCTGCGGCGCGAGCCGGACGGCAGCCATGTGCTGGTCACGCCGGTCGAGAAGTTGGACATCGAAGTGGAGGACGCCCCCTTCGTCGCGGTCGAACTGAAGAGCGAGGGCGAAGGGCGGACGCGCAGCCTGGCCTTCCGCCTGAACAGCGGGGATATCGTGACCGCCGGGCCGGACCATGGACTGACCGTGCGGGAAACGCCGGACGGGCCGCATCCCTATCTGCATGTGCGCGGCGGGCTGGAGGCGCTGGTCGGGCGCAGCGTCTATTATGAGCTGATGAACCTGGCGATGGGCGAAGAGGGCGAACGGGTCGGCCTGTGGAGCGAGGGCGCCTTCTTCCCGCTGGACGGCGCCGCATGACGCTGGCGCAGCGGCTGCGCGCAGCCTTGGAAGACGGGCACAAACGGACCGACATCGCACTGGTCGACAGGCGCGATCCGCGCATCCAAGGCGAGATCGCGCTGGCGCCGGCTGCCGTGCTGGTGGCGATCACCGACCGGCCCGAACCCGGCCTGATCCTGACCGAGCGCGCGACGACGCTGCGCAAACATGCAGGGCAGATCGCCTTTCCCGGTGGCCGCGTGGACGATGGCGATGCCGACGAGATTGCCGGCGCGCTGCGGGAAGCGCAGGAAGAAATCGCCCTGTCGCCCGATCAGGTTCAGGTGGTGGGCATATCCGATCGCTACAGCACCTTTACCGGTTTCGATATCGTGCCGGTATTGGGTGTCATTCCGCCCGATCTGCCGCTGCGCGCGCAGGAAAGCGAAGTGGCGGACTGGTTCGAACTGCCGCTGGCCTATGCGCTCGATCCGGCCAACCGGATGCGGCGGGAGGCGGAATTTGCCGGCGTCACGCGCCATTATTACGAGATTTTCTGGGAGGGCCGGCGTATCTGGGGCATCACGGCGGCGATCCTGACCAATTTGTCGCGGAGGCTGGGCCATGACCGTCCTGCCGTCTGACGCCGACTGGCGCCACCGTTCCGGCCTGGACGGATTGCTGACCGCGCTGGATGTGGCACAGGGTAAGGCGCGCTTCGTGGGCGGCGCAGTGCGCGACGGCCTGCTGGGCCTGCCGGTCAACGATCTGGATGTCGCCACGACGCTCGACCCGCATGATGTGGTCGATCGGCTGAAGTCTGCCGGGATCAAGGCGGTGCCGACCGGCATCGACCATGGCACGATCACTGCCATCCTGCCCGATGGCCCGGTGGAGATCACCACGCTGCGCCGCGATGTCAGCACCGACGGGCGGCGCGCGACCATCGCCTATACCGACGACTGGCGCGAGGATGCCGCGCGGCGCGACTTCACCATCAACGCCCTTTATGCCGATCCGCTGACCGGTGAGATCAGCGACTATTTCGGCGGGCTGGCTGATCTGGCGGCACGGCGGCTGCGCTTCATCGGCGAGGCGTCGGCGCGGATCGCCGAGGATCATTTGCGGATCCTGCGCTATTTCCGCTTCCTGGCGCGCTATGGCGACAACGAGTTGGACAGTCAGGCGTACGACGCCTGCGTTGCTGCGGCCAACAGCCTGATGGCCTTGTCGCGCGAACGGATTGCGGACGAATTGCTGAAATTGCTGGGGGTCGCGTCCCCCGTCCACGCGCTGCGGTTGATGGTCGAAGGCGGCATATTGCGCCCCGTTTTGCCGGAAGTGGATATGGACGGCGTGGCACGGGTCGAGGCGCTGATGGCGCGCGAGGCCGAAAGTGGGATCGGCGGATCGGGCCTGCGCCGTCTGGCGGCCTTGCTGCCAGCGGACCCGGTGCTGGCCGATGGCGTGGGCGCTCGGCTGAAATTGTCGAACAAGGCGCGCAAGCGGCTGGTCGTGGCGCTGGAGCCGAGTGCCGCGACAACGGAAACGCCCCGCGCACTTGCCTATCGGGTGGGCGTAGAGGGCGCGATCGACCGCTTGCTGCTCGATGTCGACCAGCCTTTGACAGCCTTGGAGGCGCTGGCGGACTGGACGCCGCCGGCCTTGCCGATCGGTGGCGGCGCGCTGATCGCGCGCGGCCTGCCGGCCGGGCCGGATGTGGCGAAAGCCTTGCAGGCGGTGCAGGCGCTATGGGTGGCGGAGGATTTCCCCGACGCGGATCGCGTCGCGGCGATCGCCGATCAGATCGTCTCGAAATTCCAGCGGGCGCGCCAATAATCGAACGCGTCATTTTCGCCCATCGGTCGGGCGAAATGATAGCCCTGCCCCTGCCAGCAGCCCATTTGCTGAAGCGCCAGGGCCAGCGCCTGCGTCTCGATCCCCTCGGCCGTAACCTTCAGGTTCAACGATTCGGCGAGCGACAGGATCGTGCGGACGATCACCGCCTTGTCATGATCCTCCAACATGGTGGACACGAAGCTGCGGTCGATCTTGAGGATGTCGATCGGCAGGCTGTGCAAGCTGGCGAGGTTGGAGAAGCCGGTGCCGAAATCGTCCATCGCGATCGGCATCTGCAGCCCCTTGAGCGCGACCAGCAATTTGCGCGCCTTGTCCGGATCGGCGATGATCGCGCTTTCGGTCAGTTCGGCGGTCAGGCGGTTGCCCGCGATCCCGGCATAGCGCAGCGCTTCCTCGAACATCGACGCGACATCGTCCCGCGCCATCTGGATCGGGGACAGGTTCACGTTGACGCCCACGGGCAGCGCCTGGCCGAATTTCGCGTCCCAGCGCGACAGTGCCTGCGCCGCTTCATAGGCGGCCCAACGGCCCAGCGGCGTGATGAGGCCGCTTTCTTCCGCCACGGCGATGAATTCCACCGGGGACACGTCGCCCAATTCTTCATCATTCCAGCGGGCCAGCGCCTCGAACCCGGTAATTTCGCCGGTCTGGAGATGGATGAGCGGCTGGAAAGCGAGCGTCAGCCCCCCCTGCGCCAGCGCGTCGCGCAAACGGCTTTCGATCGAGAAGCGACGCTGCGCTTCCTTGAGCACGCCGTTGCGATAGATTTCGACCTTGCCGGTGCGCTTGGCGATCTTCACCGCTGCCTGCGCCTTGCGCACGACATCATCCGGATCGTCGTCCAGATTGAGCGACAGCGCACAACCGATCGCGCAATCGACGCGGATTTGCAGGTCGCTCAGGCGAATGGGCGAGCTGAGTGCTTCCTTGATCCGCTGAACGATATGAAGAGCGTCCGACAAGCCATTGTTAAGACGCGCAAATATAGCAAAGTCATTACCGCCGATGCGGGCCAGCACATCGCCCTGACGCAGGCTGGATTTCAGCCGCTTGGCAACCGTGATCAGCAGTTCGTCGCCGGCCATGGGCCCCAGCGATTCATTCACCCGGCTGAAACGGCTGAGATCGATGGCGATGATGCCGAATTGCGATGTATCGGACCAGGAGCCATTGGCCAGCCGATCGTCGATTTCCTCGCCAAAACCGGTGCGGTTGGGCAGCGCGGTCAGGCCGTCGGACAGCAGCTCACGCCGCAAATTCTTTTCGATCGTCCGTTCGCTGGTCCGGTCGATCGCGGTGAAGAGATAATGTTCGGCACGCCCTTGCGCCGCTGGCAGCCGGCCGAGCGTACACATGAAATATTCCGGCCCGAGCTTGCCGTCGCGGCGCAGTTCGAAACTTTCCGAATCGCGGCCCGACTGAATGAAGCCAATGACCCGTTCCCGCCATTCCTTCGCGACCCGTTCCTGAACATAGCCACGTTCTGGACTGGAGCGAAACACGGTGATGAAGCGGGCATTGCCCTGCTTGAAATGTATTTCGCTGTTTTCGTACGAAAAAATCGCTGCAAGCTGCGGCAGGGCAGCCAGCCATTCCGAAATATGGATGGCGCAGTCAGGATGCGAGTCATCACCCCCCACGAGGGGCGTGCCGCTGGTCTGCGTGACCGGCAAATTATGCACTGACGTCGATTCCATGCCCCCGCTGTATCCAGAAGGAGTAAATTTTCGGGAAACGCTACACGCAGACCCGCAGGAAATCAGACCAAAGGATAAAAAGCTGAAATCAGAAGCGATTGTCGCGCGGGAAGCCTGTCGGCGGCATGCGCCCGGCCGCGCCGCGGGCGACCTTCCAGGGCATCATGTCGCTTTCCGTACGGGTACGGCCCGACTCGCCGCCCATGGTCCAGCTAAGACCATCGGACAGCTTGAACGCGATCGCATCGGACAGGCCGCCATCGCGATAGCGCTGCATCTGCACCCCCTGCCCGCGCGTCATCTTCGGCATTTCCGTAAGGGCGAAGACCAGCAGTTTGCGGTTCTCGCCGATCACGGCGACACTGTCCGCCTCGGCCGGGATCGGGCGAATGATGCTCAATTTCGCGTCGGCGCGGACATTGACCACCTGCTTGCCCTTACGCGTTTCGGCCATCAGGTCCGTCACAGCCGCGATAAAGCCACGTCCGTCGGATGAGGCCAGCAGCAGCTCCGTGCCCGCCCGCGCTGGCATGAACGCGACGATCGCCCCTTCATTATCCATATCGACCAGCGATCGGACCGGATCGCCAAAGCCACGGCCACCCGGCAGCTTGTCCGACGCCAGCGTGTAAATCCGCCCGGTGGCAGTCGCCATCAGCAGCTTGTCGGTGGTGTAGGCGTGGAAGGCATATTGCGGCCCATCGCCTTCCTTGAACTTGAGCGTATCGGCGGCGGCCAGATCGCGATGGCCGCTCATCGCACGGATCCAGCCGCGTTCGGACAGGATGACGGTGATCGGCTCGCGCTCGATCATCGCCTCCAGCGGGATTTCGCGCGCCGGGGCGGCTTCCTCCACCAATGTGCGGCGCCGGCCCAGATCTGTTTCGGGACCATAGCGTTTGCGCAACGCGGCCAGATCCTTCTTCAGGCGCGTGCGCTGCCGGGTCGGGCTTTCGACCAGCTTTTCCAGCTCGTCCTTTTCCTTGACCAGATCGGCATGTTCGCGCCGCAACTCCATCTCCTCCAGCTTGCGCAGGGAGCGGAGGCGCATGTTCAATATCGCTTCGGCCTGACGATCGTTCAGGCTGAATTCGGCCATCATCACCTCTTTGGGCTCATCCTCCGTCCGGATGATGGCGATCACCCGGTCGAGGTTGAGATAGGCGATGATATAGCCTTCGAGCAGGTCAAGGCGCGCCGCGATCTTCTCCAGCCGGTGCTGCGCCCGCCGGACCAGCACGTCGATCTGATGCTTCAACCATTCGATCAGCAGCGGCTTCAAGCCCAGCACGCGCGGGGTGCGGCTGGCGTCGAGCACGTTGAGATTGAGCGGGAAGCGGTTTTCCAGATCGGTCAGCCGAAACAGGCTGTCCATCAGCATCTGCGGATCGACGGTACGCGCGCGCGGTTCGATGACGATGCGGATTTCCGTATCGGACTCGTCGCGCACATCGGCCAGGATCGGCAGCTTGCGATCATTGATGAGCGCGGCGATCTGCTCGATCAGCTTCGATTTCTGGACCTGATAGGGAATATGGGTGACGACCGCGATCCAGGTGCCGCGCCCGCCCTCTTCCTTGTGCCAGCGCGCACGGGTGCGGAATGCGCCGCGCCCGGTGGCATAGGCTTCGGATATGATCGCGGCATTATCGACCAGCACGCCGCCGGTCGGAAAGTCCGGCCCGCGCACGATCTGCATCAGCGCGGCATGATCGGCATCGGGATTGTCGATCAGCAGGCCGGCCGCGTCGATCAATTCGCTGACATTGTGCGGCGGGATGCTGGTCGCCATGCCGACCGCGATGCCGGTGGCGCCATTGGCGAGCAGATTGGGGAAGAGGCCGGGGAAAACCTCCGGCTCCTCATCCTCGCCATTATAGGTGGGGCGGAAATCGACCGTGCCTTCGTCCAGCCCGGACATGAGGTCGGCGGCCGCCTGCGTCAGGCGCGCTTCGGTATAGCGCATCGCCGCAGCATTATCGCCGTCGATATTGCCGAAATTGCCCTGCCCGTCGACCAGCGGCGTACGCAGCGAAAAGTCCTGCGCCAGACGCACCATGGCGTCATAGACCGACGCGTCGCCATGCGGGTGATATTTACCGATGACGTCGCCGACGACGCGGGCGCATTTCTTGTAACTGGTGGTGTTACGCGCCGGGTTGGCGACCAATATGTCCGGGTTCGCGCCGCCCGGCTCCATCTTGAGCAGGCGCATCGCCCAAAGCAGGCGCCGATGCACCGGCTTCAACCCGTCGCGCAGATCCGGCAGCGATCGCGCCGTGATGGTCGATAGCGCATAGACGAGATAGCGCTGCTGGAGCGCATCATCGAACGGGTGATCCTTGATGGCGTCGAACGGTTCGCGATAGTCGGTCATTGCGGACGGCTTAGCAGGACGGAAGGTGAACGGAAACGGGAATTGCGCAGGATCAGAAGCCGGTCAGAAGGGTGTCGATTGTGCGCATGATGGCATGATGATGATGATGCAGCATGGTCACGGGATTTTTCAGCAGGCGAGAATGTACCGCGCCGGCCAAGTGCGTGGCCATCATCAGGCGCTCCCCATCTATGTCAAAACAAGGATGCAGTGCGGGCAAAGCCGCGGGCATAGTACCTGGATGCAATAATGGGACTACCAGCCGGGTTCCCAGATGATCGACATAATCGCTTTGGCAGTCGAGCACCAAGCTGTCATCCGGCAGACGATATACGCCGAACCGCGCCATCAAAATTGCCGGTATTTGTCGAGCGGCAACTCATTATTTTCCGCCCAAACATTCCAGGCCGCGATCGCTTCCTTATTATCCTCTTGCCAGCGCCGCCCCCGTTCCGCTGCGATTTCCTTGCGCAGCGCCTCTTCGCAGGCACGCGACAGGTTGATGCCCAATGCCTTGGCATCGGCCACAAGATCGACGTCCAGCGACAGGTTCGTCGCCTTGCGCGTGGCAATATGTTCGTGCTTGGTCATAATCGACTCCCGCATCAGATATGCGCATGAATATACGCATGACGCATCAACGCGGCAAGTAGCGTCCATCCGGATCGGCGGCGATCTCGGCAGCGAATTCCGCGCTGATCCAGTCGCGAAAGGCCTTTACCTTGGGCGTATTGCGAGCGTGGGGCGGGTAGACGATCCAGTAGCTGGCCTTGTCGCGCACATAGGATGGCACGGCTTCGACCAGCAGGCCCGCTTCCACCTCCGCGCGCCAGAAGAGATGGGTCAGGATGGCGATACCCTGCCCCGCCATGGCCGCCCGCCCCTCCATCACCTGACTGTCGAGCGCGATGGCGGGCGGCCCGTCCTGATCGCTCGCCTCCACGCCCATCGCCGTCAGCCAGTCATGCCACCAGCTATCCTCCGGCGACAGACGCGGCAAAGCGAGCAAGGCGCCGGCGTCCGCGATGGGGCTATGGCGCGCGAGCCAGCCGGGGCTGCACATGGGCACAAGCCGGCTGTGCGTCAGCAGCTTCGCCTCCAGCCCCGGCCATTCCCCCTTGCCGCCGCGAATGGCGAGGTCCACGCCGTCGCGGGCCAGATCGACGATCGTGTCATTCGCCTGGATGCGCACGGCCAGATGGGGATGGCGCATCTGAAACGCGCCGATCCGGGGCGCCAGCCACAGATGGGCAAAGCTGTTGGTGCAACTGATCGTCAGCACCGCCGAATGATCCTGCGTCAGGGCGGCAAAGCCGGCGCGCATCTGGTCAAAGGCGCGGGTCAGGATCGGCGCGATCTCCCGCCCCTTTTCGGTCAATATCACCTTGCGCCCGACGCGCTGGAACAGGCTGATGCCCAGCCGCTCCTCCAATAGCTTCACCTGATAGCTGACCGCCGCCTGGGTCATGCCCAGTTCCTGCGCGGCGACGGTGAAATTTTCCAGCCGCGCGGCGGCTTCGAATACACGAATGGCGGACAGGGGCGGCAGGGTGGACATGGGGTCATTCAATAAGCTGAGCTTATCTGGAGCGTCCAGCCTTTTGTTGGCGAACCCGGACCCGATCCGGCAAAAGCCAGAGCGCGGACATGATGTTCAACGTCCGCCCCCGTTTCGGAAAGGACGGCATCATGCGTGACGAATATGACGACCGGCTGTGGAATGACGGTCGCGAACATGCCAACCGTGGCATCGATCAACTGATCGCCGCTATCATGCAGGCCTTCCGGGCACTGCATCGCGTACAATGGACATCACCCTGGAGCGAGAGCCGCACCAGCGACCGCACCTGCCGATATTAGGAATTTGCTGCGATTGCGAGAAGAGGGGTTGCGGTTTCGCCCGGACACGCCACTCTTAAAGGCGTGACCGATACCCTTCTTACCTCCATCGCCCTTCCCGCTCCTCCCACTGCGCTGCTGGACGGCGCGGCGCTGTTCCTCGATTTCGACGGGACGTTGGTGCCGCTGGCCGACACGCCCGATGCCGTCCATGTCGACGATGATCTGCTGTCCATGCTCGTGCGGTTACGCGACCGGCTGGACGGGCGGCTGGCGATCGTCAGCGGCCGGTCGATCGCGACGTTGCGTGACCTGGGCTTTGGCGATTTCCTGATGTCCGGCACCCATGGGCTGGAATTCGCGCATCCCGGTGAAGACGTGAAGGCCCCGCCCCGCCTGCCCGCGATCGACGCGGTGGAGGCCGCTTTCAACGATTTCGTCGCCGACAAGCCGGGCCTGCTGGTCGAACGCAAATCGATCAGCGTGGGCCTGCATTTCCGTGGCGCGCCGATCTGGGGCGAAGCGGCGGGCGCGCTCGCCGACCTGCTGGCGCGCGATCATGGACTGGCGCTGCAACATGGAAAGATGCTTTACGAATTGCGTCCCGGCGGCGCGGATAAGGGCAGCGCGCTCACCGCTTTGATGCAGGAAGCGCCGATGGCCGGCGGCATCCCCGTCTTCATCGGCGACGACGTCACCGATGAAGAAGGCTTTGCCGCAGCGGCGCATTTGGGCGGCGCCGGCATATTGGTCGGCACGCCGCGCCCGACATTGGCGTCATTCTCTTTGGAACAGGTTGCCGCCGTCAGGCATTATCTGATGGAGGGGGCGGCCGGATAGATTTCCGGAGCCCTTTTTTGTGACCAACAAATTGGGGGCAGACCGATCCAAGCAGCAAGCGAATCCATCCTGGCCGGATCAGAGCGCACGCTCGACCTCTGGCCCGTCGGCAATTGCCAGGCGTCCGCGCTGATCGACCGCATGGGCCGCATGGTCTGGGCCTGCGTCCCGCGTGTGGACGGCGACCCGGTCTTTTCCGCCCTGCTGGACGACAAGCCATGGGACGATCCGCAATCGCGCGGCTTCTGGGCCATAGAGCTGGAAAATTGCGTCGCGGTCGAACAACATTATATCCGCAACACCCCCATCCTGGTCACGCGCCAGAGCGATGCGCAGGGCAATGCGATCGAGATTCTGGATTTCTGCCCCCGCCACCGGCACAAGGGCCGCATGTACCGGCCGGTCGCCTTCATCCGCATCGTGCGGCCGGTGGCAGGCTCCCCCCGCATCCGCGTCAAATTCCGCCCCACGACCAGCTGGAATGGCGAGAAGGTGCCGATCAGCTATGGTTCCAACCATATTCGCGTCGTCCTGTCCTACATGGCGATGCGCGTGTCCACCAATGCGCCGATCGGCCTGATCAGCCAGGAAAGCTGGTTCCGGCTGGAGCAGGACGCCCATTTCTTCATGGGACCGGACGAAGGCTTTTCCGATGCGTTGCGCCCCGCGATCGAGCGGATGCTGGACGACACGATCCACGAATGGCAGCTGTGGGTCCGAAGCCTGGCCATTCCCGCCGAATGGCAGGAAGCCGTCATCCGGTCCGCCATCACGCTCAAACTGTGCCAGCATGAGGAAACCGGCGCGATCGTCGCTGCGCTCACCACCTCCATCCCCGAACATGCCGACAGTGGCCGCAACTGGGATTATCGCTACTGCTGGGTGCGCGACGCTTATTATACCGTCGAGGCGCTCAATCGGCTGGGCGCGCTGGACGTGCTGGAATCCTATCTCGTCTACCTCCGCAATATCGTGGACGGTGCCAAGGGCGGGCATATCCAGCCGCTCTACGACGTGCGCGGCAATGCGACCCTGACCGAGTGGGAGGCGGAAAGCCTGCCCGGCTATCGCGGCATGGGCCCGGTGCGCGTGGGCAACGCGGCCTATGAACAGATACAGCATGACGCCTACGGTCAGATCGTGCTGTCTTCCGTGCAAGGCTTCATCGACCAGCGGCTGCTGCGCATGGCTGGCCATGCCGATTTCGAGGCGCTGGAGGCGGTCGGCGAACGCGCCTGGGCGGTCTATGATCAGCCTGACGCAGGCCTGTGGGAATTGCGCACCCGCGCCCATGTCCACAGCTATAGCGCGGTGATGTGCTGGGCGGCGTGCGATCGCCTGGCCCATGCCGCCGTCGCGCTCGACCTGCCGCTGCGCGCCGCCCATTGGGAAAACCGCGCCGAAACGATGAAGACGCGTATCCTGGAAGCATCCTGGCGGGAGGATAGCCAGGCGATCTCCGCCAATTTCGAGGATGACGCGCGCGACGCCTCGCTCCTCCAATTGCTGGACCTGCGCTTCCTGACCGCCGAGGATCCGAAATTCATCGGCACGCTGGCCGCGCTGGAGGCGGATCTGCGCCGGGGCAACGACATGCTCCGCTACAGCGCGCCGGACGATTTCGGCGAGCCGGTGACGGCGTTCAACGTCTGCACCTTCTGGTTGGTCGAGGCGCTGCATCGCAGCGGCCGGCGTGAGGAAGCGCGCGAATTGTTCGAGGAAATGCTGTCCCGCCGCACCGCGGCCGGGCTGCTGTCCGAAGATATCGACCCCGTCAGTGGGGAATTATGGGGGAACTATCCCCAGACCTACTCATTGGTCGGCATCATCAACTGCGCCGTCTTGCTGAGCAAACCGTGGAGCGCCATGCGTTGAGCCGTCTGATCGTCATATCCAACCGGGTCAGTCGACCCAGCAAGACCGGCAACCAGGGCGGCCTGGCCGTCGCTTTGTCTCAGGCCCTGCGCGAAAGCCGGGGCATCTGGGTGGGCTGGTCGGGCGAAGTGACCGACAATTTCACCGGCCATATCGGCTTTGCCGAAGATGAAGGCGTCAAGACGGCGACGATCGACCTGGAAGAACAGGATGTCGACGAATATTATAATGGCTATGCCAACAAGACGCTGTGGCCGCTCTTCCATTTCCGCATCGACCTGGCAGAATATGCCCGCGATTTCGAGGGCGGCTATAATCGCGTCAACAAGCGTTTTGCGGAGACGGCGAGCCCGCTGATCGAGCCGGAAGACGTCATCTGGGTCCATGATTATCACATGATCCCGCTGGGCCAGATGCTGCGCGACAAGGGGTTGAAGAACCGCATGGGCTTCTTCCTTCACATCCCCTGGCCGCCCACGCGGCTGCTGGTATCGCTGCCCCATCATAGCAAGCTGGTCAGCACCCTCTTCGCCTATGACGTCGTCGGCTTCCATACCGAGGAATGGCTGGAATCCTTCCGCCATTATGTGGAGCGGGAAATGGGCGGCAAGGTGGACGGCGATTTCGTCACCGTGGGCGATCGCACCATTCAGGCGGTCGCCTGCCCCATCGGCATCAACGCGCAGGAATTCGCGCAGGCCGCGACCAGCGACGCGGCCAACGAAATGAGCACATTGGTGCGCGCGTCGTTGCAGAACCGCACCATGATCGTCGGCGTCGACCGCCTGGATTATAGCAAGGGTCTGGAAGAACGGTTCAACGGCTATACCCGCTTCCTGAAGGATCATCCCGAACATCATCGCAAGGTCGTGCTGACCCAGATCGCGCCGCCGTCACGGGGCGAAGTGGAGAGCTATCAGCAGATCCGCGCCACGCTGGATTCGCTCGCAGGACGGCTGAACGGCGAATATAGCGATGTGGACTGGACCCCGATCCGCTACGTCAATCAGGGCTATCCGCGCGACAAGCTGGCCGGCATCTATCGCGGCGCGAAGATCGGACTGGTGACGCCGTTGCGCGACGGCATGAACCTGGTAGCCAAGGAATATGTCGCGGCGCAGGATCCCGAAGACCCCGGCGTGCTGATCCTGTCCCGCTTCGCCGGCGCGGCGATGCAGCTCAAGGATGCGTTGCTCATCAATCCCTACAGCCCGGAGGAAATGTCCGACGCGATCCTGCGCGCGCTGGCCATGCCGCTGGACGAGCGCAAGCGGCGCTGGCGCGCGATGATGGACAGCGTGGAGCAGCAGGATATCAGCTGGTGGCGCCAATGTTTCACCGGCCGGCTGATGGCGGTCGGGCGTGAGGGCGAAGCGGCGGAGGTCGAGGAAGTGACCGAATGAGCCAGCAGGTCCGGCATCTGAGCGTCAGCATCGCCGCGCCCTTCGCGCGCGCCTATGCCTTCGCCCGGCAGCCGGACAATTTCCCGCGCTGGGCGGCCGGTATGTCCACGGCCCTCCATCATGACGGCGACCATTGGGTGGCGGATACGCCGCAGGGACAGGCGGTGGTGCTGTTCACGCCGCCCAATGATTTCGGCATACTCGACCATCATGTGCGTATCGCGGGGCAAGAGGATATCTATATTCCGCTGCGGATGATCGCCCATGGCACGGGCACGGAAGTGATCTTCACCCTGCTGCGCCAGCCGGCCATGGACGATGCCGCGTTCGAGGCGGACGCGCAGGCGGTGATCGCCGACCTCCACCGGCTCAAGGCGCTGCTGGAAGATGAAGGCGTCGGTTGAGTGTTGCCGCCGCTCCGTTTAGGCAGCCGCCATGCATAGCGACGATGAAGACGAACCGCGCGGCCTCTTGCCCGCCATCCGCGCCCAATCCGGCGTCATATTGGGCGTCATTGGCCTGATCGGCTGGTGCGCGATGATCTGGTTCATGTTCGGGGACGTGCTGTAGGGGCGGATTTCCGACCGAGCATCGTTGAACATCGGGCAGAGTTTGGAGAGGCCGTTCTGGCCCGGAAAGGCGCCCATGTTCGATCGTCGCAATTTCCTCGGTTCCGCCGTCGCCGCGTCCATCTCCCATCCGGTAGGCGCGCAGGCGCTCAAGGCCGTGCCGCTACCAGCCGCCGACCTGCATGGCCGGGATGAGGACGCCTATTGGAAGGCGCTGCGGGCGCAGTTCCTGATCCCGTCCGACGTCGTCAACCTGAATGTCGGCACGGTCGGATCATCGCCGCGCCCCGTGCTGAAGGCGATTTTCGATGGTTTCGCGCAGACCGAACAGATGACGCAACCCGGATCGGAGGATTATCCGATCTGGGGCTATGGATCATGGGACCAGTATCGCAGGCCCTTCGCCGATTTCATGGGCGCACGGGTCGAGCAGATGGCGATCCTGCGCAATTGTACAGAGGCGAACAGCTATGTCGCCAACGGCTGCGACATGAAGGCCGGCGACGAGGTACTGATCAGCGACGAGGAACATGGGTCGGGCGAAATGCCATGGATGCTGCGGTCACGCCGCTATGGCGTGGTCGTAAAAAAGTTCGCCATGCCAAAGCCGCCCAAAGATGCCGCGGAAATATTGAACCGGATCAACGACGCGATCACGCCCCGGACGCGGATCATCTTCGTCAGCCATATCAGCACATCGACCGGGGTCGTCCTGCCGGCCAAGGAGATTGCGGCGCTGGCCCGGTCGAAGGGCATCGTATCGGCGTTCGACGGCGCCCATGCGCCGGGCATGATCAAGGTTGATCTCAACGACATAGGCTGCGACCTTTACACCGGATCCATGCATAAATGGCTGTTCGCGACGAAGGGCACCGGCTTCCTCTATCTGCGCGACAAATCGATCATGGACCGGGTGTGGAACACGATCGCAACCGGCGGCTACGACGATCCGACACGGATGGCCGACCGCTACATGCAGATCGGATCCTCCTGCATCCCGACGCTGATGGGCCTCAATGCCGCGGTCGATCTGGCCAACAACATCGGCATGGATCGGATCGAGGCACGCGGCCGGATGCTGTGCGATTATATCCATGCCGAGATGATGAAGCGTGGGGCTGAAGACTGGACCTCGCCCGACCCGGCGCTGCGCGGCGCGATCGCCACGGTCAATGTGCCCCCGGTGCAGCGGATGGAATTGCAGGACTGGCTGTGGACCCACCACAAGGTGCGCATTCGCGGCGGCAACCCCAGCAAATTGCGGCTTGCGACCCCCTATTTCCTCAGCAAGGCCGATATCGACCGCTTTCTGGGCCTGTACGACGAATTTCGGAAGATAAAGGGCATCGCCTGAGCCCCTTCTCCCCTTGGGGGAGAGGGATATGGAGCCTTACGAGCGCAGCGAGTTAAGCGAAACTGGAAGAGCGGGCCAGGCTGCGCCATCCCTCTTTCACAGCTTCGGCCAAGGCAGCACGCTGTGAAGCCTTCGCATCCCTCTCCTCCTCTGGGGACAGGGAGCAGGGCACAATTGCACCCCCGCCTACTTTGCTCTATGGGCCGGCCAAGCAGCCCCGGCACCCGCTGATCCTCTCCGATTCGCGTTTGCCGGGGCGTAATGTTTTCTAAGATAAGACAGGAACGCGCATGGCCCGTCGCCGCCAGATCTACGAAGGCAAGGCAAAGATCCTTTATGAAGGCCCCGAGCCCGGCACGATCATCCAATATTTCAAGGATGACGCCACCGCCTTCAATGCCCAGAAAAAGGGTACGATTTCCGGCAAGGGCGTGCTGAACAACCGGATTTCCGAGCATATCTTCACCCTGCTCGGTCAGATCGGCGTGCCGACCCACTTCATCCGCCGCCTCAACATGCGCGAACAGCTGGTCCGCCAGGTCGAAATCGTGCCGATCGAAGTCGTGGTGCGCAACGTCGCCGCCGGATCGCTCAGCAAGAAGCTGGGCATCGAGGAAGGCACGCAACTGCCCCGCACGCTGATCGAATATTGCTACAAGGACGATGCGCTGGGCGACCCGCTGATCTCCGAAGAGCATATCGCCTGCTTCGGCTGGGCCACGCAGGAAGAGATGCACGACATCGCCGACATGGCGATCCGCATCAACGATTTCATGTGCGGGCTGTTCGCCGGCATCGGCATCCGCCTGGTCGATTTCAAGCTGGAATTCGGTCGTCTGTATGACGGCGATTACAGCCGCGTCATCCTGGCCGACGAAATCAGCCCCGATGGGTGCCGCCTGTGGGACATGGCGACCAACGAAAAGCTGGACAAGGATCGCTTCCGCCGCGATCTGGGCGGCGAAGTTGAGGCTTATCAGGAAGTTGCGCGCCGTCTTGGCCTGCTGCCCGAAGGGCTGGACACCACCGTTCTCGACCTCGACACGCATCGCAAGAAGCGCGAAAAGGACTGAAAATAAAAAGGCCGGCCACAGCGCCGGCCTTTTTTATATCTAACGACCTCCGTTCGTTTCGAGCGAAGTCGAGAAACATGCAAAGCGCGCTATCCGCTTCTCGACCAAGCTCGAAGCGAACGGACGTGGGTTGATTATGACCTAAGCCATCAGCGCATCGACGATCAGCTTGAGGCCGAGCAGCACCATCAGCACATAGATGAGCGTGTAGAAGCGCGCCGCGTCCACCCGGCGGACCAGCGCCACGCCGGCAAAGGTCGCGCCGATCGCCACCGGCGCCAGCATCGCCGTCGCCATCAGGTTGCGCGTGGTGAACTGCCCCAGCGCGGCATAGGCCGGCACCTTCATCCAGTTCATCGCTGCGAACGCCACGGCCGTGGTCCCGACCAGCATGTCGCGCGGCAGGCGCTTTGGCAGCACCCACATCTGAAAGGGCGGCGACCCGGCATGGGCGATCTGGCTGGTAAAGCCGCTGCCGATGCCGAAGAGGAAGCCCATCCAGTCGGGCGAACTGGACGGCAGCACGATCGCCCCGCCCCGCTCGACCCAGAGCCGTTGCAGCCCGAACAGCATCGAAATGGCGCCGAGCGCGCCCAGCACCGTGCTTTCGGACACCTGCGCCGCGAAAAGATAGCCCAGCCCCACGCCGACGGCCATACCGGGCAGCATGACCCTCAGGATATGCGCGTCCCAGCTTTTGCGGAACGCCCAGACGCTGACCACATCCTGCAGGATCAGGATCGGCAGCATGATCGCCGCCCCGCGCACCGGATCGACCCCCAGCGCCATGATCGGCATCGCCAACGCGCCCGCCCCGGCAAAGCCACCCTTGGCCAGGCCGGATATGACGACGGCGACGATCGCGCAGGTAAAATAGAGCAGGTCCGGGTTCATCCCGCTCATCTAGGGGATGGGCAGGCGAGTGGGAATGGGGGAATTGGGTGGTTCCCCGCAGTTTTTTACCCCTCTCCCTTGAGGGAGAGGGCTGCGCAGACTTGGCAGCCTGCTGCCTAGTCGAAGCTGGGTGAGGGGGAAAACCTCACGCTAATATGCCAGTCTTGTGCCAGTCGCCCTCATCCAACTTCGCCTAGGCTCCTTCGTCGCCAAGGCTGCATATCCTTCTCCCCTAGGGGAGAAGGGCCGTCCAGATTGATCGACATCCGCCATCGCGCCGCACACGCGACACGCCGCTACCAATGTAGGATTTTATCTGATCTATCCTGTCGGATGACCGTCCCGCACCACCCCACGCCATGCCATCCCGGCGAAAATGTACCCTGTCGCCGTGACCCACCCGTCGCATGTTCGTCGCGCTGTTGTGACCTATGTGGCGCGTCACTGACGCGTGCCAGCCGCGCCGCAGGTGCGGCCCTGTGGCATGGGCGGCGCAGTTCGTCTTTTTTTCGGGCAGTTTTCCGGTCCCAGTGACGGTGTGAACTTTGCCGCGCCTTGCGACCGTGACCCTGCAATGACCTTGAAGCAGCGACTCAGCCATGCATGCAGAACGCCGGCCGCCTCACCGCTGCGCGCGATATCCGATCAGCAGGCCGAAGGCGAAGGATGCGAGCAGGGCCAGCCGGACTTTCCCGTCCGGGTCATGATAGCCCACCGCCTGCTCTCCCCAGGCGAACAGCCCGACAAACATCGCCAGTGCCAGCCCGGACATCCTGCCTGTTTCCTTTTTCGAACCTGCCCGTCATCATAGCGACATGGTGGCTAAGAAAGTCATAATGGCTTGCCTCCGCGCGTCGCCGCGACTAGGGGGTGCGGCAAAGTTTGGCCGTGCGCGATCGCCCGGCGCCAGTCGATTCCAAGGAGTCCGCCTCTCATGAAAGCCCGCATCTTCGTCACCCTCAAGGGCGGTGTCCTCGATCCGCAGGGTCGTGCGATCCAGCATGCGCTGAGCGGCCTGGGCTTTGACGGCGTCAATGACGTGCGCGCCGGCAAGCTGATCGAACTGGACCTGGCCGATGGCACCAGCGACGAGGATATCGACGCCATGTGCCGCAAGCTGCTCGCCAACACGGTGATCGAAAATTATCGCATCGAAAAGGTGGCCTGAGCCATGAAGAGCGCCGTCATCGTCTTTCCGGGCAGCAATTGCGACCGCGACCTGGCGGTGGCGTTCGAGGCTGCGACCGGAAGCAAGCCGGAGATGATCTGGCACCGCGACACCGACCTGCCCGACGACATCGACCTGATCGGCGTGCCCGGCGGCTTTTCCTATGGCGACTATCTGCGTTCCGGCGCGATGGCTGCGCGCTCGCCGGTGATGCAGGCCGTGGCCAAGGCCGCCGACCGTGGCGCCTTCGTCCTGGGTATCTGCAACGGTTTTCAGGTGCTGACCGAAAGCGGCCTGCTGCCCGGCGCGCTGTTGCGCAATGCCGGCGGCCATTTCGTCTGCCGCGACGTCGCCCTGACGGTCGAGAACGCCCAGAGCGCCTTCACCAGCCTTTATGATGCGGGCGAAGCGATCACCTATCCGGTGGCGCATCATGACGGCAATTATTTCGCCGACGACGCGACGCTCGACCGGCTGGAAGGCGAAGGCCGCGTGGCGCTGCGCTATGCGGAAAGCGTCAACGGATCGGCCCGCAACATCGCCGGCATCCTGAACGATGCGGGCAATGTGCTGGGCATGATGCCCCATCCCGAACGCGTGATCGAGGCGGCCCATGGCAAGACCGACGGCCAGCGCCTTTTCAAGGGAATCGTCGAAGGACTGCTGGCACGCGCCTGACCGGCCCTTTCTGATCGAGACAAAAAAGAGCGCCTCCTTCGGGAAGGCGCTCTTTTTTATGTCCTACAGCGGCCGTGGCAGCCTATCAGCCGCCACGATGATAATCATAGTCGACCGCGCGACCCTGCTGCTTGGTCAATATGGCGCCGATGATCGCACCGCCGCTGCGCCGCAGACGCTCCACCGCTGCGCGCAGGCCGCCATGATGGTTGCGGCCCCATTCGACCACCAGCAGGCTGCTCTGCGCCTTGGCCGCCAGCAACAGCGCTTCGCCTGTGCCAAGCAGCGGCGGCGCGTCGATCAATACCGTATCATAGCCGTCACGGACCGACGCCAGCAGCCCGTCGAGCGCCGGGGTGGACAGAAGTTCGGAGGGGTTGGGCGGCAATGTGCCGCAGGGCAGCAGCGCCACGCCGGTCACGCCGGTGGGCACGATCACGTCCTGCGCAAGCGCCTGCCCCGTCAGCACTTCGCTGATGCCGCGCGCGGGCGACAGGCGGAACAGGCGATGCTGGGCCGGGCGCCGCATGTCGCCATCGATGACCAGCACCGATTTGCCCAGCCCCGCCAGCGCCAGCGCCAGGGCATGCAGGGTCAGCGACTTGCCTTCCCCCTCCTGCGCGCTGGTGACGAGGATGGAGCGCGGCAGGCCATCGGCCGACGCCAGCAACAGCGACGATGCAATGGGCGTGAAGATCTCCGGCGGTTGCGGGTTATCGCCCGTCACCGGTACGGCGCCCAACAGCGGCAAGCCGACCCGTTCGGCCAGCGTGTCGGCGGATGTCACGGCATCGTCGAACATATGACGCGCCGCCACCAGCAACAGGCCCAGCGCCATGCCGCCCAGCGATGCGAGCAGCAGGATGCGGCCGATGCGCGGGGAGAAAGGCTTGGTCGGCACCGCTGCGCGATCGAGCGGCTGGATACGCCCGGCCTGGAAACCCGCCTGCGATGCCATGTCGCGATAGCGCTGCAACAGGCTATCATGCAGCATGCGATAGGTATCGACCGACCGTTCCATGATGCCGACCTGAACGTCGCGGCCCTGCTCCGCCTGCGCCAACTGCTCCAACTGGGCGATTTCCTTGGCGATCTGATCCTCGCCGCGTTTGGCCACATTATATTGCTCACGCAGCGACGCTCGGATGCTGTTGGCCATGCTGTCGGCCTGCTCGTCCAGCGCCACCAATCGCGCGCGGGCTTCGCGCATTTCGGGATGCGCGTCCTTGCGGAACTGCCGCTCCTCGGCAATCACGGCGCGGGCCTGTGCCCGTTCCGCGATAATCTGCTGCATGGCGCCATTGCCCAGCACTTCGGGCAAGGTGTCCGCGCTGGATTGACGCGCGCTTTCCCAGCGCTTCTGCGCAGCGATCCGATCGGCCACGGCCTGCGCACGATAACCGTTGAGTTGTGCAAGCCGCGTCGCAACCGATCCGTCGGGCAATGCCGGCTTTGCGGGTGCCTTGGCGCGCTTGTCGTTCTCGCCTTCCTTTTCTTCGGAAGGCAGAGCGGCGCCGTTTCGAGCCGCATAGACGGCCAGATCCCGCTCCGCCCGCGACAGGTCGTTGCGCGCACCATCCAGTTCGCCAAGCAGGAAACGCCGCGCCTGCACGCCGGATTCGAAACCGCGCTTGAGGTCGGCACGGATCAGGCTGTCGGCATAGCTGTTGGCGATGCGCGCGGACAGGACCGGGTCGGCGCTGACGAAGCTGATCCGCAACACCCGCGACTTGCCGGGCAGCTGCACCTCCAGATTTTCGCGCAGCAGGCGCACGACCATGTCCTGCTCCACCTGGCGCTGCGACAGGGTGCCAACACCCTGCGTCGGGCGTTCGCGATCCATGCCCTTGAAGAAGGTCGGCGTGCCGACCAGCGCCAGCGATCGCGAAACCTCTTCGGCCAGGGCACGGCTGCGCAGCACTTCCAATTCCGTCTGCATCAGGCTCTCGGTGTCGTTGGCGGCACCGGCGCGCTGCGCTGCCGGAGCGCCTGCGGCACCTGCCGGCACATCCTCCACCTCGACCGATGCGGTGGCGCGATAATCTGGTGTCGACGTCAGGATAACGATCGCACCGGCCAGCAGGCTGAGCGCCAAAGTGACGAACAGGATGATGCGATGGCGCCGCAGCACCAGCCAGCCATATCGGATCGCGGCGGACAAGCGGGCGTTCAGGCCCGTGCCATCATCGGCAGGAAGCGTAAGGGGCGCCATCATCGTCCTCCGTCCAGCGCGATGAAGCCGGTGGCGAGCGCCGGCACGGCCAGCAATGCGCCGCCCAATATCGCCTTGGCGCGCGACAGGCCGACGATGACCCGGTCGCCCGGCAGGATTTCGGGATCGGGCGCCTTGCCCTTGCGAATGGCGGCAAGGTCGAACAGGGCGGCCTGCCGCTGGCCATCCAATTGACGCACGACCACCACCTGATTGAGGCCGGCGAGCCGTGTCGGCCCCTTGGCGAGTGCGACAGCCTGCAACAGGGTCAGCCGCCCTTCGACAGGATAAAGGCCCGGTTCGCGCACTTCGCCGTCCAGCGTGACGCGGCGACCGACTGCCTTCTTCACGAACAGCGTGACCTGCGGCGATACGAGATAGCGTTGGCCAAGGCGCCCGGCGACGACGTCCGCCGCTTCGCCCGATGTCAGGCCGGCAACCGATATGTCGCCCACCAGCGGCATGCGAACCATGCCGGTAGCCGTTACCTGCGCATCTTCCAACGACAGGTCGGGCTCATGATAGACCTGGATGCGCAGCACATCGTCGGGCGCGATACGATAATCCATGCCGATGGCCGGAGCAGGTGGGATGGCGGCATAGGCGGCTTCGCCCCGCGGCGCATCCTCGACGGTCGAGCAGGCGCCCAGCAGCCCAAGGGCGGCAAGCGCGCTGATCGATCGATTGATGCTGTTTTTGCGCTTCATCCCGGCTTTTGCCCCGTCAAGACCCAGTCGAGGCCGGGGGTTAACGGGGCAGCGCGGGGATGGCAACCGAAGACGGGATGGTTCGAACACCCCGCCCCTGCACCAGAGGGCGCGTCAGAGCGCGAGGCGACCGGGCGCTGGCTGTGCCACGCGGCGCGGTTGATCGGGCCAGATTCCCCTGGTGTCATAGACAGCCTTGCCGGCGCGTTCGTCGACGGGGACAGATTTGAACATGTCATGATCCACAAGAATGACGAAGACGCCACATTGTTCCAGAGCCGTATCGAGATCGATCAGTTCGGCGCCGGTTCCGGCAAATTCCATCGGCAGATCGCGCGCATAGGGTTCGACCAGCTTGATGCGGCGGCCATAGCGGCGGGCCAGACGCGCGGCGACCTTCACCGCCGGACTTTCGCGGAAATCATCGATATTGGCTTTGAAGGCGAGGCCGAGGCAGGCGATGTCCTGATCGCCAAATTCGTCGATCAGGTCGGACGCCTTGGCCACGACATAATCGGTCTTGCCGTCATTCACTTCGCGCGCAGTGCGGATGATGCGGGCATTTTCCGGATCGCCATGGACGATGAACCAGGGATCGACCGCGATGCAATGGCCGCCGACGCCGGGACCGGGCGACAGGATGTTGACGCGCGGATGTCGATTGGCGAGGCGGATCACCTCCCACACGTCGATGTCCATATTTTCGGCGATCACCGACAATTCGTTGGCGAAGGCGATGTTGACGTCACGGAAGCTGTTTTCGACCAGCTTGACCATTTCGGCCGCGCGGGCAGTCGTCGTGATGCAGGCACCGCGCACGAACTGGCGGTAGAAACCCAGCGCCTTGCGCGCGCAGCGGGGCGTGATGCCGCCGATGCAGCGATCATTGTCGATCAGTTCGACCAGAATGCGACCGGGCAGAACCCGTTCGGGGCAATAGGCGATGGCGATATCGCCAGCGACGCCGGTGCCGGGCATTTTGAGGTCCGGGCGGATCGTGCCGATCACGTCCCGCATCGCTTCGGTCGTGCCGACCGGCGAGGTGGATTCCAGGATGACGGTATCGCCGGCTTTCAGCACCGGGGCGATGGTGCGGGCGGCTTTCAACACATAGCTGATGTCGGGCGCGCGATCTTCCGACACGGGGGTCGGGACGGCGATGATGAACACATCGCTTTCCTCGACCTCAAGGCTGGCGCGCAGATTGCCGCGCGCGACCACGCCCTGCACCAGGCCGTCCAGATCGACTTCCTCGATATGGACGCGGCCCGAATTGACCGTTTCCACCACATGGGCGCTGACGTCCACGCCCACCACCTGCGCGCCGCCACGGGCGATCAGGGCGGCGGTCGGCAGGCCGATATAGCCCAGGCCAATGACGGAAACCTTCTGCTTGGCATCAACGGGCATAAGGCGGGCAATCCTTGTAACGGTGAATTTGCCCGCATTTCTGCCCGATAATGCTGAAGATTTCGGTAACGCTGGGCGAAACCGGTCGCTTGTCCGGCCTTAGCGGTAACGCGGCGAAGGCTGGCGCGCCATGTGCATGGGCGAACGCACGACGGGGGTGGTGATGATCTTGGTCTTCATCAGGGTGCGGATGCGTTCCGCGCCATCGGGATTGAGCAGAACCACGCGCGTACCGCCCGACGTCAGCGTTTCGATGGTGGAAATGGCAATCGCATGTTTCGTGCACAGCGCCGTCACATCGGCCTGCGACGCATTGAGGTTGATGGCGCGGCTCATGCGGACAGGCTGCATGAAATGGAGGCGATCGAAATGGTCATGAGACAAGCTCCTTGCTTGGCAAGCGGGAGCGCGAATATGTCTCTCGGTCGGAGCGAATGCTTGCGGGCAGATTTCGCGGCGATGCCACCCCGTAGCAGATGGCCGCCGGACCGTCGCGGCTTTTATTCCCCGCCTAGCTCCGCCCCGATGACCGCCGCGATTCGCGCTGCCGCTTTCCCATCGCCGAACGGGTTATGCGCGCGCGCCATCGCCTGATAGGCGTCCTCATCGTCCAGCAAGCCCAACACTTCACGGACGATGAGCGCGCGATCGGTGCCGACCAGCTTGGCGGTTCCGGCCTCCACGCCTTCGGGCCGCTCGGTCGTTTCGCGCATGACCAGCACCGGCTTGCCGAGCGAGGGCGCCTCCTCCTGCACGCCGCCGCTGTCGGTCAGCACCAGATGACACAGATCGAGCAGACGCACGAAATGGGGATAGTCGAGCGGCTCTATCATCGCGACATTGGGCAGGTCGCCCAGCACCGCGTCCATCACCGGACGAACATTGGGATTGGGATGGACGGGGAAGATTACCGCAACGTCGGGACGTGCGGCGATATCGGCGATGGACCGGGCGATCGCTTCCATGCCGCCGCCGAAATTCTCGCGCCTGTGGCTGGTGACAGCGACGATCCGCTTGCCCGCGAAGCGCGCCGCCAGATCATCAAGGCCACTGGCCAACGTCGGCTCCGCCAGCACCCGGTCGCGAGTGGCGAGCAGCGCGTCGATCACCGTATTGCCGGTGATATGGATGCTCGCGGCATCACGGCTTTCCTTGAGCAGCGCATCGGCAGCTGCCTGCGTGGGAGCGAAATTCATGTCGGCGATGCAGGCGACGACGCGGCGGTTCACTTCTTCCGGCCAGGGATGGTGAATGTCACCGCTGCGCAAACCGGCCTCGACATGGGCGACGGGGATTTTGCGATAATAAGCGGCGAGGCTGGCGACCATGGTGGTCAGAGTATCGCCATGGACGACGATGCGGTCGGGCTTTTCGGCATCGAACGCCTTGCCCAGTTCGACGATCAGCTTCGCCGTCAGCCCGTCCAGCGTCTGGTTCGGCACCATCACGTCCAGGTCGATGTCCGGCACGATGCCGGCGATCGCCAGCACCTGATCCAGCAGGCCGCGATGCTGCGCCGTCACGATGACCCGCGTCTCGATGCCCGGCTGCGCCCGCAGCGCATGGACGACCGGGAACATCTTGATCGCTTCGGGCCGTGTCCCGAATACCAGCGCTACCTTCACATGCGTTCCTTTGCCTGAACCCTTCATCCCGCCTGTGACAGAAATTGGTGACCAGCCCTTAAACGATGTGGCAGGATAAAGTGACGGTGCGTTGACGGAAGGAAGGCCGCATGAACGACAATATCATCAAAGCCCGCCCCCGCCTGCATCACTGGCTGATCGCGGCGGCGATATTATTTCTGATGGGGATCATCGTCCCGCTGTTCGCCGCCTTCATCTGACGACCGCAGATCAGGCCTTGATCTTCCACCCGCGCCGCAACAGCGTGTAGCACAGACCACCCAGCACCAGGTTGAGGCCGAGCAGCACGCTGCTGGCCGCCAGCACGTTCACGTCCGCCGCCGCGACGAAGCCATAGCGGAAGCCGGAGATGATGTAGAAAAAGGGGTTGGCGTGGCTGATCGCCTGAAACAGCGGCGGCAGGCGGTCGATCGAATAGAAGGTACCCGACAGCAGGGCGAGCGGGCTGATCACGAAATTGGTGATTGCCGCGCCATGATCGAATTTCTCCGCCCAGATCGACGTCAGTACGCCAAGAAAGGCGATGAAGCTGGTGCCGAGCAGGCCGAACCACAGCACCGCCCACAGATGCGCCGGCGTCACATGAACGCCTGGCCATAGCGCCATGGCGCCCCATAGTGCGAAGCCGACGAACACTGCTCGGGTCACTGACGAGGCGACCAGCGCGAACAGCAATTCGCCCACGGCGATAGGCGGCATCAGATAATCGACTAGCGTCCCCTGCACCTTGCCCACCATCAGCGCGAAGCTGGCATTGGCGAAACAGGCGTTGATCATGCCCATGATGATGAGGCCGGGCGCGATGAAGTCGGCGAAAGGCACCGCCTCCCCACGCAACGTCACCGTCCGCCCGCTGCCGCCCAGCGCAACGATGAAGATGATGAGGAACATCAGCGTCGTGATGGCCGGCGCCCAGACCGTCTGAAGCTGCACCTTCATGAAGCGGCGCACTTCCTTGGCATAGAGCGCCCAGGTGCCGGCCCAGTTGATATTGCGGATCTGCGGCACGCCCGGTTCGGCAAAGGGGGGCTGAACCGCAGGGGCGGCATGAATTTTGGGCTGGTCGTTCATGGTCGGATCGACTATCGGCTGGTCCGTTGTGCTGCAAGGGGAAAGGTCCAAGGATTTGAACCTGCGGCGCTCGCTTCCCATATAGGAAGCCAGACGAGATTTGTGAGGAGTTTTTCATTGTCCTGGACCGACGAGCGTATCGACCAGCTCAAGGGGATGTGGGAGCGCGGACTGACCGCCAGCCAGATCGCCGACGAACTGGGCGGGGTCAGCCGTAATGCGGTGATCGGCAAGGCGCACCGCCTGGGCCTGCAGTCCCGCCCTTCGCCCGTGAAGGCGAATGAGACGCCCAAGAAGGCGGCCGCCCCTGCCCCGCGCAAGCCCGCACCGACGCCGGAAGTGGAGGCGCCCCGCGCCGCCGCACCGGTGGCGCCCGCGCCGGCCGCACCTGTTCGCGCACCCGCTGCCGCTGCGCCGGCCGCACCTGCCGCTCCGGCGCCCGCACCGGCCGCAGCTGCTGGCGACGACGCGCCGACGCCTGCACCCCAGCCGCGTATCATTTCGGTCGGTCCCGGCGGCTTCCTGCGCCAGGGTCCGGGCGATCAGCAGGCGCCGATCCCGCCCGCGCCGCCGCGCCGCCTGGTGCCGGCCAAGCCGAGCGCCGAGATTGCCGACAAGACCAGCCTGCTCGACCTGACCGAGCGGATTTGCAAATGGCCGATGGGTCATCCGGGCGAAGCGGATTTCCATTTCTGCGGTGAAACGGTGAACCCCGGCTTCCCCTATTGCGTGGAGCATTGCGGCCGCGCCTATCAGGCCCAACTGCCGCGCGGCACGCGCCGCCCGCCCCCGCCGCTGCCCTTCGGTGGCCCGCGCGTGCGTTGACAGCTTCGAACAGATAAAAAAAGGCCCAGTTTCCTTCTGGAAACCGGGCCTTTTTTGTTAGAAGCGGAAGCTGGTGGTGACCATCACGCTTTGCGTATCGAACTTGTCGCCGCGATTGATGCTGGCGCCGCCCGACGGCGTGAGGCGGAAGGGATTGGTGGCCGGCGCGGTGCCCGCACCCACATCGACGCGATAGTCGCCGACATTATAGCGGGTCCACAGATAGCGAGCGCCGATCGAGAAATTGTTCGACACCTTGGCTTCTATGCCGCCGCCCATGGTGTAGCCCCAGCCATCTTCCTTCCGATCGACCTCGGTAAAGCTGTTGGCGCCGTTGCTGGTGCTGAAATTATTCTTCACCTTCGCATAGGCCAGACCGCCAGTGATATAGGGCATGATGCCGCCGCTGGTGGTGTAGCCGAGCCGTGCGCGCAGATTGGCATTATAGTCGATGCTGCGACGCATGGTGTAGAAAGCCGGCGTGGTCGAATATTCGGTCACCTTGTCGTCGATATAGGCTTGGCCTGCTTCGGCCACGACGCCCGCAACGATGTTGCCGAACTGGCGATCATAGCCGACATGGCCCATCCAGCCGATCGCATTCTTGTCGCCCTTACAACCGCTGGCCGGGGTCGATCCACGGGCCGCCCCACCGCAAGTGCCGGGCGAGAAGGCATTGGCGCCGGTTGAGGTGCGGATGACATCGTCATAATCGCCATCGGCGTCAGCGTCGAAACGCATATGTTCGCCGCCATCCTTCTTTTGCCAATTATAGCCGAACGAACCGCCGATATAGGGACCGGTCCAATCGACGGGCGCGCTGTCCTGCGCGGCGGCCGGCATCGCCAGGGCGAGCGCAAGGGTGGCGCCAAGCGGCGCGATCAGGGTCAATTTCAAGTGTATGTCTCCTCACCAGATGTGGAGAGATACGCTCCACATTCCCGGCAGTAACGACCCGGACCTCCACTTTGTTGCAGCGCACTTTGTTACATATGATTGCGGCTGTGGCTCTTGTGCAACGCTTGCACCCGCCGCCCGTCCGCTTATAGCTTGAAACATGTCCGAAGACCTGTTCGCTGCCAACACCCCCGCCACGACGCAATATGACGCCTCGACCATCGAGGTGCTGGAAGGATTGGAGCCGGTCCGGCGCCGCCCCGGCATGTATATTGGCGGCACCGACGAGCGCGCTCTGCATCATCTGGCCAGCGAAGTGCTGGATAACAGCATGGACGAAGCGGTGGCGGGCCATGCGACCCGGATCGAGGTGACGCTGGAGGCCGGCAACAAGCTGACCATCACCGACAATGGCCGCGGTATTCCGGTCGATCCCCATCCCAAATTTCCCGGAAAGTCAGCGCTGGAGGTTATCCTGACCACGCTCCATTCGGGCGGCAAGTTCGAAGGAAAGGCATATGCCACCTCGGGCGGCCTGCATGGCGTCGGCATTTCGGTGGTCAACGCGCTGTCGACCGACACTGTCGTCGAAGTGGCGCGGAACAAGGAATTGTTCCGGCAGAAATTCTCGCAGGGACTTCCCGTCACGACGCTGGAGAAGGTCGGCGCGGCGCCCAACCGGCGCGGTACGCTGGTCAGCTTCGTGCCCGATACAGAAATTTTCGGGGAACAGAAATTCAAGCCTGCGCGGCTGCATCGACTGGCCCGGTCGAAGGCCTATTTGTTCGCGGGCGTCGAGATACGCTGGAAATGCGCGCCGGAACTGATCAGCGACGATACGCCCGCCGAAGCCGTCTTCCAATTTCCCGGCGGGTTGGCCGACCATCTGAAGGAACAGGTGGGCGATCGCGATTGCGCGACCAGCGTCTTCTTCTCCGGCAATCAGGATTTTCCGAGCGAAGCCGGGCGCGTCGAATGGGCTGTCGCCTGGCCGCTCTGGTCAGACGGCAGCTATAGCTGGTATTGCAACACCATTCCGACGCCCGATGGCGGTACGCATGAAGCGGGCCTGCGCGCGGCGCTGGTGAAGGGTATCCGCGCCTTTGCCGACCTTGTCGGGCAGAAAAAGGGCAAGGATATCACCGCCGACGACATCATGACGTCGTCGGAGATCATGCTGTCCGTCTTCATCCGCGATCCGCAATTTCAGAGCCAGACCAAGGATCGCCTGACCAGCCCGGACGCCGCGCGCCTTGTCGAAAATGCGGTACGCGATCATTTCGACCATTATCTGACCGACCATATGGACCGGGGCAAGGCGCTGCTCGCCTATGTGCTGGACCGGATGGACGAGCGCCTGAAGCGCAAGCAGGAGAAGGAGGTCAAGCGCAAGACCGCGACCAACAGCCGCAAGCTGCGCCTGCCTGGCAAGCTGACGGATTGTTCGAACGACGACCCGGAAGGTGCTGAAATTTTTCTGGTCGAAGGCGATTCCGCCGGCGGTTCGGCCAAGCAGGCGCGCGATCGCAAGACCCAGGCGATCCTGCCGCTGCGTGGCAAGATCCTCAACGTCGCCTCAGCAAACAACGCGAAGATATTGGCAAATCAGGAAATTGCCGACATGATCCTGGCGCTGGGCTGCGGCACGCGCAAGGATTGCAACCCGGATCATCTGCGCTACGAGCGTATCGTCATCATGACCGACGCCGATGTCGACGGGGCGCATATCGCCACGCTGCTGATGACCTTCTTCTTCCAGGAAATGCCGGAATTGGTGCGGCGCGGGCATCTCTATCTCGCCCAGCCGCCGCTCTATCGCCTGGTGGCGGGCGGCAAGAGCCTTTACGCCAAGGACGACGCCCATCGCGAAGAGCTGCTGCGCAAGGAGTTCAAGGGCAAGAAGGTCGATATCAGCCGCTTCAAGGGCCTGGGCGAAATGAACCCGATGCAGTTGCGCGAAACGACCATGGACCCCAAGACGCGCATGCTGATCCGCATCACCCTGCCCGACGATATCGAGGATCGGCAGCAGGTCCGCGATCTGGTGGACCGGTTGATGGGAACCAATCCGGCGCATCGCTTCGCCTTCATCCAGGAAAATGCGGCGGCAGTGGACGAGGAAGCGATCGACGCATGACGATCCATACCGAACGGATGTAGATGTGCGCCTCTGGTCGATCCTGCTCAGCCTGATCCTGACGGCAATACCCATGCAGACATCCGCCGGCACCACCCCGCCCTATCAAAGCCGTGCCGCACAATTGCTGCATATGCTCGCGGCGCCCGGTGGAGAAACGGATTTCTTCTCCACCCTCTTCCTGGATGCGGTGCCGGTGGATCGCTGGCGCGCCATTGCCGCGGATTTGCGCACCCAACATGGCGCGCCGCTGAGCCTGGGCGCTGTGCGGACCGACAGTCCGACCGCAGGACAAGTCGAGATACGCTATGAGCGCGCCACGGTGGGCTTTACTTTGGTGGTTGCGCCGCAAGCGCCCAATCTGGTCGTTGGCCTGCATATCGTCGGCGCACGCACCGCCGATGACAGTTTTGACAAAGTCATGGCGGAGATCGCGGCCCTGCCTGGCACCACTGCCTTTGCCATTGCCCGGCTGGGCAACGGAGCGCCTGCATTGTTGCACGCCCATCGGGCCGATGTGCAGATGGCGACCGGCTCCAGCTTCAAACTTTATCTGCTCGCCGAAATCGCCCGCGCGGCGGCGGCGCGGGAACGGCGCTGGGGCGATGTCGTGCCGCTTGGCCCGAAAAGTTTTTCCGGGCGTTTGATGGGCTGGCCCGACCATGCGCCGATGACGCTGCACAGTCTGGCCACGGCGATGATCGCCGAAAGCGACAATAGTGCCAGCGACACGCTGCTCTTCGCGCTCGGCCGGGCGAAGGTCGATGCTATGATGGCGGCGACCGGCCATGCCGATGTGGACAAGGCGCTGCCGATCCTGACCACCGCCGAAGCGTTTGCGTTGAAGATGCCGGCCAATGCGGACCTGCGCCGCCGTTATGAAGAAGCCGCGCCAGCCATGCGCCGGACGCTGCTGCGCACGGCGGCGGCGCGGCTGACCGCAGACAAGGTCGATGTGGGCAGCGTCGCCGAAATGCCGACCGCGATCGACAGTATCGAATGGTTTGCCTCGTCACAGGACATGATCGGCCTGCTCGACTGGTTGCGGCGCCATGGTGGCGATGCCCTGCCCATCATGGCCGTCAATCCCGGCATCGCGCCGGCCGATGCCAAACGCTGGCGCTATCTGGGCTATAAAGGCGGCAGCGAGCCTGGCGTCATGGCGATGAACATGCTGGCGCAGGGCAGAAACGGGGCCTGGTATGCGGTCAGCGGCAGTTGGAACAACAGTGCCGCGCGGGTCGAGGAAGGCAAATTCCTGACGTTGATGACGCGGGCGCTCAACCTGCTGGCGGAATAGCAGGCGCTTGCGGCTGGTTCAGCCATTCCAATGCTTCGTCCATTCCCATGAATATGCGCACTCTGGGATGGACCAACGTTCTTTCCGCCTGCGCCCGGTTCAACTGACTGCCCACTACGACCGCAGTCCGCCCGCTGGTGAAGGTCATGCCCCCGCGCATGATGTTGGCGAGCAAGTCGGCCACGTCATTTGCCTGCACCGGGAAATCGAACGATTCGACTATGACGTTGAAATCGTCGCGGATGGCGCTGGCTTCACGCGCTTTCGACCCTACTTGCGCCGCAAGCGCGACCACATTATCCGCTGTCCAGAAGCCCGCAACTTTGATGGTCAGCCGGTTGGTCGTGCGATCATAATCGACTTGAAACATCAGATTCCCGAGATGCAAATTTGTAGTTATGCCGCCGGCCTGTCTTGCTCGCCAACATGCTGGTCCAGTTACAGCTGCCTTATGCAGTCAGGGCTTCCACCAGCGCCTTGACCTTCTTTTGCCGCCATTGGGGCAGCGGAGCGATCAACCAATAGGCGAGCAGGGTCGGGACGGTATCGCCCACCTGCCGCACGCGGCCTGCCGTCAGATCGGCCTGCGCCAGTAATAACGGCACGCGCGCGCGGCCAAAGCCGTTTGCTGCCGCCTCGATCGCCAGACCGCCATCGGCGACGCGGATGATCGCCGGCTTGTCCCCTGACGGGCATCCGGGCCAGTCGATGCGATGGTCGGGACCGCCCGCCGCCGCCTCGACCGTGACATAGGCTGCTTCGCCGATCTTGATGCCCTCATGCTCGCCCGCGCCATCGCTCAGGCGCAAGGCGATATCCAGATTGGCTTCTGTGAAATCCAGTGCCTCATCGGCCGATATCAGCTGGAAGGTCAGGTCCGACTGGCTGGCGGCATAAGTGGCAAGACGCGGCTGGAGCCATTTGGCGGTGATGTCCCGCGGGGCAGCGATGGTCAACGCATTGCTGGACTGGCCCGCCTGCATCGCGCGAACCGCCTCCTCAAATTCCAGGAAACCGGCACGCAGGGCATCCAGGCCGGCTTCGGTTTCCGGCGTCAGTTCCAGCCCCTTGGGCGTGCGGCGAAATAGGACGACGCCCAGCATATCCTCCAGCGCGCGAATCTGTTGGCCGACGGCCGCCGGCGTCACAGCCAGTTCGTCCGCCGCACGGGTGAAAGAGAGGTGCCGTGCCGCCGCATCCAGCACGCGCAGACCATTCAACGGCAGATGAGTCCGCTTCATTCGGCCACCGCCGGCGGTGCGATCAGGGCGAAATGGGGGATGGCGACATCGAACGTCTCGCCGCCTGCACCGATCATGCGATAGCTGCCCTTCATCGATCCGGTCGGCGTATTGAGAGGGCAACCCGATACATAGTCATAGCTTTTCCCCGGCTGCACCACCGGCTGCTCACCGACCACGCCATCACCGTCCACCACATGCTGAGCGCCGCGCCCATCGGTGATGATCCAGTGGCGGGTCAGGAGCTGCACCGGCTGGTCGCCCTGATTTTCGATGCGGATATGATAGGCCCAGAACCAGCGGCCCCGGTCCGGCTCCGACTGTTCGGGCAGGAAGGTCACCGCGACATGGACGGTGACGTCCCGCGTGGTCGCGTGAAAGGGAAAGAGCGCAAGTACAGTCATGTCTCAGAAATGCGCCCTAACCCCCTCTTGCGTCAACGCCCTATCGTGCGCAGGGCCTGATCGAGGTCGGCGATGACGTCGTCCGGATCCTCCAGCCCGACGTTGAGGCGCAGCATATCCTCGGTAATGCCGACTTCCAGCCGTGCTTCTTCCGACATGCCAAAATGCGTGGTCGAGGCGGGATGGGTCATGAGCGAGCGCGAATCGCCGATATTGTTGCTGATATCGACCAGCTCCAATCCGTTGAGCAGGCCATGCGCCTCCGCCCGGCCACCGCCGACATAGAGGGAAAAGATCGGCCCAGCCGCATCCATTTGCTGCATCGCCAGGGCGTGCTGCGGATGGCTTTCCAGGCCGGGATAATTGACCTTGGCCACGCGCCCTTCCAGGAATTGGGCGACCTTGAGCGCATTTTCGCTCTGACGGCGGATGCGCAGGTCCAGCGTTTCCAGCCCCTTGAGCACGACCCAGGCGTTGAAGGCGCTGAGCGTCGGGCCGGTGTTGCGGTGGAAGGGCAGCAGGACATTGTCGATCCAGTCGCGCGTGCCGCAGATAGCGCCGGCGAGCACGCGGCCCTGCCCGTCCATCATCTTGGTCGCGCTGTAGGCGACGACATCCGCCCCGAATTCCATCGGGCGCTGAAGCGCGGGCGAAGCGAAGGCATTGTCGACGACGGTGGTGATACCGCGCGCCTTGGCAATGGCGCAGACCGCCGCCAGATCGACGATGTCCATGGTCGGATTGGCCGGCGTTTCGAAGAAGAACACCTTCGTATTGGGGCGAACGGCCGCTTCCCAGGCGGCGGTGTCGCTGCCGTCGATGGTCGTCGTTTCGATGCCGAAGCGCGGCAGCAGCGTGTCGGTCAGCCAGCGGCATGAGCCGAAAGCGGCCTTGGCACCGACGACATGATCGCCGGCCGACAGCTGGCACAGCAGGGCAGCGGTCATCGCGGCCATGCCGGTGGCGGTGGCGCGGCAGGCCTCCGCCCCTTCCAGCAAGGCGATGCGCTGTTCCAGCATTTCCACGGTCGGGTTCTGGAGCCGCGAATAGGTCATGCCGACCTGATCGCCGGCGAAGCGCGCGGCGGCATCCTCCGCCCGATCATAGCTGTAGCCGCTGGTCAGGAAGAGCGCTTCGGACGTCTCGCCATATTCGCTGCGGGCCGTGCCGCCGCGAATGGCCAGCGTCGCCGGCTTCCAATTCTTCGTGATTTCCGGGTTCTGACCGCTCTTACGCTTCATATCGCCTTCCGCAATTCTACCCGCGGCGTGGCGCCGCTCAATATCTCGGCCATCTGGCTCATATCGCCATTACCGCCCGAGAGGATAACCGCAACCTTCTTGCCCTGCATTTGCGCCTTTTCCTGCAAGCAGGCGGCCAATGCGACCGCGCCGGCGCCTTCGGCCAGATTATGCGTGTCCTGCCAATAGATGCGAATCGCCTCCGCCACTTCATCGTCCGTCACGGCGACGAAGCGGTCGGCGCGCGGCCCGAAATAGTCGAGCGCCGCCTGAACCGGCGTGCAGACCGCCACGCCGTCGGCAAAAGTATGGGCGGTGGGCGATGCGATGAGGCGGCCCGCCTCGAAGCTGCGCTTGGCCGCATCGACATGGGCGGAGACGACGCCGACCACCTTCGTCTTCAGGCCCAGCGCGTCGCGCGCGGCGATCGTGCCGCACAGGCCCGATCCGCAGCCGACCGGCACATAGACGGTGTCGAGGTCGGGCACCGCGTCGAACAGTTCCAGACCGTAGCTGGCGACGCCGCGCACCAGTTCGTCATGGTAAGCGGGGACCATGAACAGGCCCTCCTCCTGCGCCATGCGGATCGCCTCCGCTTTGGCGCTGTCGAAATCATGGCCATGTTCGATGAGGGTCGCGCCGAAAGCGCGCATCGCCGCGTTCTTTTCCAGCGCATTGCCATGGGGGACGATGATGGTGGCGGAGAGGCCGGCGGCGGTGGCGGCACGAACCTGCGCCTGGCCATGATTGCCGCGCGTAGCGGTGATGATGCCGGTGACGTCCGGATGGGTGCGGCGTAGCCAGTCGATATAGGTGATCGCGCCGCGCACCTTGAAGGCGCCGGTGGGCGTGTGGTTCTCATGCTTGACCCACAGGTCGCAACCGCTGCGCCGACCAAGCAGCGGCCAGGCATATTGCGGGGTCGATGGCACCTGAGCATGGACCATGGCAGCGGCGGCGCGAAGGGAAGCGAGGGAGAAATCGGTCATGATCTGCCCTTATCCGCCGGGCAGGCAGTAGGACAGGACCGATAGCCGCAAATTGGACCGTTCAGGCGGCGCGCAAGCTGGGGCCGGTGAACAGCGGATGGAGATGCTGCTCCTCCCACTCCATCCGGTCGTAGAGTCCATTCTGGAGGGTCAGCACGGCGTGGCGATAGCCCGGCCAGTCCTGGGCGATCTGCGTCGGGGTCCAATATTTGATATGGTCGCTGTAGGACAGGAATAAAGCGACCATGGCGCGGCTATGGTCCCGCAATATCGTATCGGCATGCGGCGGCAGCGGCTTTTGGCGCAGCGCGCTGACCATTGCATCCTCCTGCCCCATATGTTCGCGGAACAGTTGCGAGAAACGGGTTCGGCGGCGAGCGACTTCCGGCATGTCATCGGCATTGGCCGCCTGCATGACATGTGCGAAATCGCGCATGGCGGCACGCAGGTCGTCATGGCCCTGCGTCAATATCATCTGCATTTTTGCGTCCCCATTTTCCGATTAAATCGGATCGGGGACGCAAAACTTAAATCTTTCCGTCGCTTATGCGACGAAGTGAAGAATTTAGAGCACCGCCAGCACGGCGTCGCCCATCTCCACCGTGTTCATCGTACCGCCCAGATCGGGCGAACGCGCGCCGTTGGCCAGCGCCTTGGCCACCGCCGTTTCGATCCGGTCGGCCTGTTCGGGCAGGTTCAGCGAATAGCGCAGCATCATCGCGGCGGACAGGATGGTCGCCAGCGGATTGGCCTTGCCCTGCCCGGCAATGTCGGGGGCAGAACCATGGATCGGCTCATACAGGCCCTGCCCGCTGCCGTTCAGCGTGGCCGACGCCAGCATGCCGATGGAGCCGACGCACATGCTCGCCTGGTCCGAGAGGATATCGCCGAACAGGTTGCCGGTGACGATGACGTCGAACTGGCCGGGGTTGCGGACCAGCTGCATCGCGGCATTGTCCACATACATATGGGTCAGGGCGACATCGGGATAATCGGCCGATACCTCGATCACCACGTCGCGCCACAATTGGCTGGTTTCGAGCACATTGGCCTTGTCCACCGAGCAGAGCTTGCCGCGACGGGCGCGGGCGGCCTGGAAACCGGCATGGGCGATGCGGCGCACTTCGGCTTCGTTGTACGACATGATGTCATAGCCTTCGCGCAGGCCGTCGGCGGTGGTGCGGAAGCCCTTTTCGCCGAAATAGACGTCGCCATTGGTTTCGCGGACGATCAGCAGGTCGATCGAGCCGGCGACTTCGGGCTTCAAGGCGCTTTCATGCGCCAGTTCCGGAAAGACCTTGGCCGGGCGCAGGTTGGAGAAGAGGCCCAGTTCCTTGCGCAGGCCCAGTATCGCCTGTTCCGGGCGCAGATGGCGTTCCAGCGAGTCGCAGTCGGGATCGCCGACCGCGCCAAACAGGATGGCGTCGGCGCGCTTGGCGGTTTCGAGCGTTTCGGGCGGAAGCGGATGGCCGACCGCCTTATAGGCTGCGCCGCCGACGAGGCCGTCTTCATAGGTGAGGCCGGGAATCGCCAACGCATCCAGTACGCGCTTTGCCTGAGCGACGATTTCCGGGCCGATGCCGTCTCCGGGGAACAGGGCGATCAACATGGCGAGACTCCTTATATTGCGTGGCTGCCCCTTATGGAGACAGGAGGTTTCACGCAACCGCCCTTTTGAGACGATCGACCAGTCTTTCGCGCGCGGCGAGCATGTCGGCACGCCTGTCAGTCAGCACGGAGCGCTCCAGGAAGAAGCCGGTGAGGCGCAGGCCGTCCAATATCTGGGTCCAGTCGCCCATGCCGCCTTCCAGCAGGAAGGGCGGCAGAGGGAGCAGGCGATTTTCATAGCCGAATGCCCCGGCCCGACTGACGGCGGCGGCGCTGCGGGGGCTGACATAGGCGAGGTCGGTCGCGTCGCCCATCGCCGCGCAACGGGTGAGGTCTAGGCCGAAGCCCAGTTCTGCGAGAAGCAGCAGTTCGTAGCGGACGAGCGCCACGGCCCAGCCGCGCGCCGCCGGGGCTGCTTCCACCGCGTCCAGCACCGCTTCCAGTGCCTGATGCAGCGCCGGATAGGGCGTGCCTTCCGGCAGGGCGGCGGCGGTCAGGGCGCAGCTCCAGTCGATCGCCACGGCGGGGAGCGGTTCGGCCAGCAAAGGCGCGCGGCTCTGGGCCAGTTCGACGGTCAGGCCCGCCAGTTGATCCTCGGTCCGAGCCCGGAAATCGGCCTTCACGATATTGCCGGGGAGCAATACCGGCCGCATCGTCCGGGACCGCCCGCCGCGGACATAGCCCGGCAACAGGCCATGATCCGGCGTCAGCAACCGCGCGATCGCGCCATGTTCGCCATGGTGGCGCACGGCGCAGACGATCGCGGTGGTGGTGAGGCTGGGCATGGGTCAGGTCTGTACCGTGGGGTACCCCTCTGCGAAAGCGAAAGGCTGGAAATAACGCTTACTGCGTCATCCCGGCCCTGAGCCGGGATCACGCTTCTTCTGCATCCTTGCCCATTACAACCAATCCCTGTCCTGAAAGGCAGCGGGCCCCCCGGATCAAGTCCGGGGTGACGCGGGAGAGCTATGCTCATTTTCGATAGACGCTCTTCAAATTCATGAACTCGTGGAGGCCATAGGGGCCGAGTTCGCGGCCGTGGCCCGAGCGCTTCACGCCGCCGAAGGGAGCCTCGGGGGCGGAGGAGAGCATCTGGTTCACGGCGGTCATGCCGGCCTGAACGTCGCGGACGAAGCGGGCTTCTTCCGCCGGGTCGGTGGTCCAGACCGAGGAGCCGAGGCCGAAGGGAATGGCGTTGGCGATAGCGATGGCGTCGTCGATGTCCGCCGCCTTGAAGAGCATGGCGATGGGGCCGAAAATCTCCTCCCCCATCAGCGCCGGGTCGGTCGGCACGTCGGTCAATATGCCGGCATCGATATAGGCGCCAGGCCCTGGCAGCGTTTCGCCGCCGATCAGGGTGGCACCGGCGGCCTTCATCTTCCAAATCTGTTCCTGCACGGTGCGGCGCTGTTCTTCGCTGGAGAGCGGCCCCATGTCGGTGGCGGGATCGAAGGGATCCCCGGTCTTCACCGCCGCCATCGCCGTCGCATAGCGTTCGAGGAAGGCGTCGTAGATATCGGCGTGGACGATCATGCGTTTGCCGCAGATGCAGGACTGGCCCGTATTCTGGATACGCGCGGTCACGGCCTGCTTCACCGCCGCGTCGAGATCGGCCGAGGGCATGACAATGAAGGGATCGGCCCCGCCCAGTTCCAGCACGACCTTCTTGAGCGCCCGGCCCGCCTGCTCGGCCACGGCGCGGCCGGCATCCTCGCTGCCGGTCAGCGTGACCGCCGCGACGCGGTTGTCGGCGATGATCGCGGCGACCGCGCCGGACCGGATGGGGAGATTCTGGAACAGGCCATCGGGTGCGCCGACCAGCGCCATCATCTCCTGCATCAGCGCGCCGACGCCCTGCACGTTGCTGGCATGTTTGAGCAGGCCGACATTGCCGGCGAGGATGCAGGGGGCGAGGAAGCGGGCGACCTGCCAATAAGGGAAGTTCCACGGCATCACCGCCAGCACCGGGCCGATGGGGAGCCAGACCAGATCGGCATTCCCGCCCGAGGCCAGCGGGATGCTGCCACCCTCCAGCATCGCCGGGCCTTCCTTCGCATAATGGCGGAAGGCGGCGACGCATTTGTCGACTTCGACCAGCGCCGACTTCAGCGTCTTGCCCATTTCCAGCGTGGCCATACGGGCAAGCCGGTCGCGATGGTCATGATAGGCGTCGGCGAGGTCCGACAGGAGCGCCGTGCGTTCCGCTATGTCCGTTTCCCGCCATGTCGCGAAGGTCGCTGTGGCCCGGTCCAGCGCGGCGTCGATTTGCGCTTCGGTCAGCTCCGTGTGGGTGGCGATCTCTTCTCCGGTGGCGGGGTTGATGCTTTTCATGGTCGGCTCCGGATGGAATGATTCGGGATGGGAAGGCATATGGGGATGCCCTTCCCGGGTCACAACGAAGTCACGGGAGCGAAGTTCACACCGTCGATCGGAACGAAAAATGGGGGAAATCGACGCCGATGCGACGGATAGGCGACAGACAGGCCATGAAGGCGCGTCTGCAACGCGCCACCGAAGCGACAATTGGGGCACGGGGACGCGCCGGGTGGGTCACCGTCAGGTTCCGGTTTTCGGGGAAAGGATTGGGGTGGCAGCGGTGCGGAGCGGGTCATCGTGCAGGATAGATCAGAGATTATCCTACTTTGACAGGAAAAGGCGCCAGGGCCTCAGCCCTCCCGTCGCCGCGCGGATCAGCCCTTCTTCTTGCGGCCAGCGATATAGCGGGACACTTCCAGACTGAATTCCTCGGCCAGTTCTTCGCGGATACCACCGCCCCGGATCAGCATGCCGGCCCAACCGCCATGGCTGTTCTGTACCTCCACCCGGAAAGAGCCCAACGATGCGCCGTTGGCAGCGTCGATCACATCCACATTGCCTTGCAATATGTCCCAACTGGCACCGATGATGATCGCCATTGCCGCATCGGCCGTATGCAGGCGGTCGATGGTGACGCGCAGGAAAATCGGCGTGCCGCTATCCAATTTCCAGTCGCGAGTCACATCCCGCATGACCAGCGGAAACATCTGCTTGAAGGGCATGGTCGCGTAACGCGCACCATCGGGCGGGCCGGCCGGGTAACTGGTCGGATCTAGCGCGGGCAGACCGTCCTCAGCCCGCTTGCGTGCGGCCTTGGCATCGCTTTCCACCATCTCGGCAAGCATTTGGCCGGTAAATTCCAGATCCATGCCCGTCACGCGCACAGGTTGACCGGCGATCAGGGTCAAAGGCTGGATCGCCCGCACCTGCCGAGCCTGCGCCGTGGGCGCGAGCAGCAAAAGCGGCACCAGAAAAGCAAGCGGACGACGCATGATGATTCCCCTTCAAGACCCCGCCGGGACGCTGGCAGACAAGCTTGAAATTCTGATTAACGCGGGTGCGTAATAGGGCTTGCTGATATGAAGCGTTTTCCGGCTTCGTTGATGGAAGGCATGTGCCTTCGATCAAGGGGCTAGTCCCACGCTCCGAACTGGACCCCGGCCTGCGCCGGGGAACGGAGAGCGTTATCGCGTTTGCCTATTGCGCAAACTCGCCATCAGCCATGGAAATAGTCATAGACCTGCTGCGCCACGGCCTTCGACACGCCGGGCGCTTTGGCGAGATCGTCCAGTGCGGCGTCTCGCACCGCGCGCGCCGTGCCGAAGTGCATCAGCAGCGCCTTCTTGCGCGCGGGGCCGATACCGGGGACTTCGTCCAGCGACGATACGGTGATCGCCTTGCTGCGCTTGGCGCGGTGGGCGCCGATGGCGAAGCGGTGGGCTTCGTCGCGGAGCCTTTGCAAATAGAAGAGGACCGGATGGTTGATCGGGAAGCTGATTTCGCGGCCGTCGAGCATGTGGAAGACTTCCCGCCCGTCGCGGCCATGATGCGGCCCCTTGGCCACGCCGATCATGGTGACATCCTCTATGCCCATTTCCTCCAGCATCGTGCGCGCGGCCGATAGCTGGCCCTTGCCGCCGTCGATCAGGACCAGGTCGGGCCATTCTCCGCTGTCGCGATCCGGATCTTCCTTTTGCGCGCGCCCAAAGCGACGCTCGAACATTTCGCGCATCATCGCGAAATCGTCGTTGCTGATCGCCGGATCTTTCATATTGAACTTGCGATAGGCGCTCTTGCGGAAGCCCTCCGGCCCGGCAACGACCATCGCGCCCAAGGCGTGCGCGCCCTGAATATGGCTGTTGTCGTAGATTTCGATGCGGTCGGGCACGCCCTCCAGCCCGAAAGCCTCGACCATGTCGTCCATGATCCGGCCCTGACTGGTGGTTTCGGCAAGGCGGCGGTCGAGCGCCTCCACCGCGTTGCGCTGCGCCTGTTTGATGAGGCGGGTGCGGTCGCCGCGCTGGGGGACTTCGATGCGGACCTTGCCACCGGCCCGTTCGGCCAGCGCCAGCGCCATCAATTCACATTCGGCCGGCTCGCGGTCGGTGAGGATCAGACGCGGCGGCGGCACTTCCTCGTAAAATTGCGCCATAAAGCTTTCCAGCACCTCCTCCGTCGCGACGTCGGCGGTGTGAACCGGGAAGAAGCTGCGATGGCCCCAATTCTGGCCGCCGCGAATGAAGAAGGCCTGGATGCACATCGATCCGCCCTTTTCCGCTAGCGCGAAAATATCGGCGTCGCCCAGCCCTTCGGCATTGATCGCCTGGCTGCCCTGAATGAAGGTCAGCGCCTTCAGCCGGTCGCGGATGACGGCGGCCTGCTCGAAATCCATCGCGTCGGACGCCGCCTGCATGGACGCGCCCAGCTTCTTTTGCACGGCGGTGGATTTGCCGCCGAGGAAATCCTGCGCGTCCTTCACCAGTTCGGCATAGCCGTCCGTATCGATGCGATCGACGCAGGGGGCCGAGCAGCGCTTGATTTGATAGAGAAGGCAGGGGCGCGAGCGGTTGGAAAAGAAGCTGTCGGTGCAGGAGCGCAGCAGGAACAGTTTTTGCAGCGCGTTGATGGTGCGCGTGACCGAACCGGCGCTGGCGAAGGGTCCGTAATAGCGGCCCTTATGTTTGCGCGCGCCGCGATGCTTCTGCACGCGGGGAAAGGCGTGATCGTCGCGCAGCAGGATGAAGGGGAAGCTTTTGTCGTCGCGTAGCAGGACATTGTAGGGCGGGCGGTAGCGCTTGATCAGTTGCGCTTCCAGCAGCAGCGCTTCCGCTTCGCTGTTGGTAGTCACGATGGTCATGCTGCGGGTCTGGGCGACCATGCGTTGCAGCCGCCGGGGCAGACGATCGACCTGGGTATAGTTGGCGACACGGTTCTTCAGCGCGCGGGCCTTGCCCACATAAAGCACGTCACCGCGCGCATCATGCATGCGGTAGACGCCGGGGCGGATCGGCAGCGTCTTGAGCGTGGTGCGGATCGCCTCCACGCCCGTATCGATATCCGGCTGGCTGCCGGTGATGGTGAAGCTTGCCTTGTCTTCGTTGAAACGATCGGGGGATTGGGGGCCGGACATGAGGGCAGAGATAGCGTGCGCGCCATCTTTCGCAATGGCCGGGGTTGATGGAAAGAAGATGCGCCCTATCTATGCCGCACCGCACAAAAGATGGCGGCCTTTCCACGATCCACAAACAATCAGCATCAGAGGGACAACCCAATGAGCGTAAAAGCCTATGGCGCTTATGCGGCCGACAAGCCGCTGGAAGCCATCACCATCGAACGCCGCGCCGTTGGCGCCCATGACGTGCAGATCGCCATCGCCTTTTGCGGCGTCTGCCATTCGGACCTGCATCAGGTTCGTTCCGAATGGGACGGCACACAATATCCCTGCGTTCCGGGCCATGAAATCGTCGGCCATGTGACGGCCGTCGGCGACCATGTGAGCAAGTTCAAGGTCGGCGACACGGTCGGCGTCGGCTGTATGGTCGATAGCTGCCAGAGCTGCGCCTCCTGCGACGAAGGGCTGGAGCAATATTGCGAAACCGGCTTTGTCGGTACCTATAATGGCAAGACCGACGATGCGCCCGGCCATACGCTGGGCGGCTATTCGCAGAGCATCGTGGTGAAGGACGATTTCGTCCTGAAGGTCAGCCATGCGCCGGAACAGCTGGCGGCGGTCGCGCCCTTGCTGTGCGCGGGCATCACCACCTGGTCGCCGCTGCGCCACTGGCAGGCTGGTCCCGGCAAGAAGGTCGGCATCGTCGGCATCGGCGGCCTGGGCCATATGGGCGTGAAGCTGGCCCATGCGCTGGGTGCGCATGTGGTGGCGTTCACCACGTCGGAGAGCAAGCGGCAGGATGCGCTGGCGCTGGGCGCGGACGAGGTCATCGTGTCGCGCAATGCGGACGAGATGGCGGCGCATGCCGGCAGCTTCGACTTCATCCTGAACACGGTGGCGGCGAGCCACGACCTGGACGCCTTTACCGCGCTGTTGAAGCGGGACGGGACGTTGACGCTGGTGGGCGTGCCGGAACATGCGCACCCGTCGCCCAATGTCGCGGCGCTGATCTTCAAGCGCCGGTCGATCGCCGGGTCGCTGATCGGCGGCATCGCGGAGACGCAGGAGATGCTCGATTTCTGTGCCGAGAAGGGCATCGTCGCGGAGATCGAGATGATCGCGGCGCAGGATATCGAAGACGCCTATGCGCGGATGCAGAAGAGCGATGTGAAATATCGCTTCGTGATCGACAACGCCACGCTGGCGGGTTGAGGCAAAGAGCGGGCGGCTTGAATGGGCCGCCCGATTTTTTTCAGTGCTTCAGGATACAGCCGGGGTTTGGCCCCACGTTTCCAACTGGACCCCGGCCTTCGCCGGGGAACGATATCGAACGGTATGCCGAGCAAACAAAAAGGGCCGGTGCGACATGCGCACCGGCCCTTTTTGTTTCAGTCCGAACCAATCAGTTGATCGTGCCGAGACCCGAGATCGCGCTGTTGACCAGAGCCTTGTCGGCATTGGCATCATGGCCCTGCGCGATCAGCGTGGCGGCAGCGGCCGTGGCTGCGTTCACGGCCTTGGCGCGGATGCCGGCGATGGCGGTGCGTTCGGCCGCGCCGATCTTGTCTTCCGCCATCTTCTGACGACGGACGACGAGCGCTTCGGCGTTCACCCTGGCGTCGGCGATCAGCCCTTCGGCTTCATGCTCGGCCGCCTTGCGCATGGCGTCGGCTTCACCGGCCGCAGCGGCCAGCTTGGCTTCATATTCGCCCTTGAGCGCTTCGGCTTCGGCGCGCAATTTCGACGCTTCGGCCAGTTGTTCCTTGATCTGGGCGATCCGGCCGTCCAGCGTGCCGCCGATCAGGGCGGGCACCTTCTTGACCAGCAGGATGACGATGAACGCGGCCATCGCCAGGCTGACCCAGGCGGTGGCGTCCATGCCGACCGCCTTGGGATCGGTATGGGGCACGACCCCTTCATGGGCAACGGTACCGACAGGTTCCATGCCTTCGCTGTGAATTGCCTGGTTCAAGTGCGGAACCTCCGCTGCGCTGTGGGATGCTGCCTCAGCCATGGGCCAGTGCCGCCTTTACTGCATTGCGGGCTGCATCGTCCGACGCATCCACGCCGGAAATACGAGCCACCATGTCGCGCGCCGCATCGGCGGCGACGGTTTCGATTTCTGCCATGGCCGCGTCGCTGGCACCCTTGATACGGGCTTCGGCGGCGGCGATTTTCGTCGCGACCTCTGCATCGGCAGCGGCGAGACGGACTTCGGAAGCCTTGGCGGCTTCGCTCTTGGCCTTGGCCAGCGTCGCCTGAGCGGCGGCGCGGTTTGCGGCGTCGCGGGTGCGGTAATCCGCTTCCGCTTCGTCGGCGCGGGCGAAGGCGGCCTTCGCCGCGTCCAGATCACCGCTGATCTTCGCGTCGCGCGCGTCCGCCGTACCCTGAACCTTCGGCACCATGCCGAGGCCGATGACGAAGAAGACGAAGCCGAACGTCAACAGCAACCAGAAAATCTGACTGGAATAGGTTTCGGCAATTTGCGCGATTTGAGGCATTATACGGTCCGTCCGATCAGAGGGCGGTCAATAAGGGAAGCGGACAGGATATGGCACGAAGCCGCCCTGCCCGCTCCTAATTTCGTGTGTTAGGCCACGAACACCAGGATCATGGCGATAACGAACGCCAGCAGACCCAGAAGTTCCGCCGCGGCGAAACCGATGAACAGACGACCCTGCTGGCCATCAGCAGCGCCCGGATTGCGCAGCGCGCCTTCGAGGAATGCGCTGAACACGTTGCCCACACCGAGGGCGGCGATGCCCGCACCGATTGCGGCCAGGCCAGCACCGAGCAGCTTTGCGGCTTCTGCGTCCATGTCGTAAACTCCCTTGTCAGATCAGATAAAAGTTGAGGAAAATCTCAGGTGAAACTTAGTGCAGGTTCTCGGCATCGTTCAGATAGACCGAGGTCAGCAGCGCGAACACATAGGCCTGGATGACCGCGACCAGCATTTCCAGCGCGCTGATGCCGATCATCAGGATGAAGCTGGCGGTGCCGACGGTCAGACCCAGCGCCGGCGAGGCGTTGGCGCTGTTGATGACGAAACCCGCCAGCACCTTCAGCAATACGTGGCCAGCGGTCATCGCGACGAACAGTCGCAGGCCAAGGCTGAACGGACGCACCATGAAGGAGACGAGTTCGATGAAGAAGAGCGGCACCACCATCGCGATCGGCGTGCCATGCGGCACGAACAGCGAGAAGAAGTGAAAACCATGCTTCCAGAAACCGACGATCAGGACGATCGAGAAGCTCATGATGGCGAGCACGCCGGTCGCCGTGAAGTGGCTGGTGAAGGTGAAGGGGTGAAGCCCGACCAGACCCAGCGGCAGCAGACCCAGCAAGTTCGCCAGCAGGATGAACATGAAGAGCGAGAAGACATACGGGATGTACTTCCGGCCCTTGTCACCGATATTGGCGATCAGCAGGTTCTTGATGAAGCCGGTCATATATTCGACCGCCATCTGCCAGCGACCGGGGACCAGTTCACGCTTCATGCCGCCGATCACGAAGACCCACAGCACCACAGCGGCGAGCACCATATAGAGCGCGCTGTTGGTGAAGGCGATGTTGAAGCTACCCAGCGACCAGTGATCCGTACCGAACAGGGGTTCGATAGCGAACTGGTGCATCGGATCGATCTTGCCGGATTCTGCCACGTTGACCCCTGTAACGCTTAATATCTTAGGACTAGGAACGAAGCGCCTTATCGTTCGGGCGGCTTCGTCGTCGTCAATCTGATGATGTTCCTGAAGGCCGCCACGATCCCAAGACCGAGGAAAACCAGCAGAAGCCAGGGTGTCGTGTTGAACAGCCGGTCAAGAACCCAACCAATCAACGCACCACCGACAAGACCGCCGATCAGTTCCGCCAGCACCCGGTTGCCCAGCCGCGAACCATCGTCCGCTGCCTGTTCCGTGGCGCCTTGCCTGACCTTCTCGACATGCTCGGCCTGCGCGATCCGCTCCTCCAAAGAAGCGATCCGCGAGTCCTCGCCCGCCTGGTCCTGTCCGGGTGTGTCCGCTGCCATACATCGTCTCCATCAGGCTTTACAGCCCGTGGCGTTCGGCATGGCGCTTGCGGCTGCACCCGTCAAGGCGAGGCCCCTCTAGGAAGGCATGGATGAAGTGTCAACCCCGACAAAAGCGGCTGAAATCGGCCTTTCGGACAATATAGGGGCGCGATGGGTTCGGGGGGTTGTGTTAAGCTATTTTCCTATTTAGCTAAATAGGAATGGACAAGATCTTCAAGGCGCTGGCATCCGAACCGCGCCGCCGCATCCTGGAATATCTGGCGGTCGAGCCGATGACCGTGGGCGAGATCGCCGACAATTTCGAGATGGCGATGCCGTCCATTTCCAAGCATCTGGCGGTGTTGAAAGCGGCCGGCGTGGTGCGCGAACAGAAGCGCGGGCAATATGTGCTCTACTCGCTGGTGGTGGAGGCGCTGACGGGGCAGTTATACGGGTTTCTGGCGCCTTATTGCGGGGACGCGCGACGGATTTTGGACGCACGGCCGAAGCGAAGGGGGCGAGATTGAGGGGGTTAGGCCGGGATGACGTTAGGATAAGGCGACAGCGTTGGACGGGAAGCGGATAGTCAGCGTTCGCGCCTTAGGCGCATTATTGGTTCACGCGGAGACGCAGAGACGCGGAGAATATATGCGTTTCCTCCGCGTCTCTGCGTCTCCGCGTGATTCATTTTTGTCTGCGGCACTGATCTGGCAAAAGGTTCGCCTTCGATCGTCACCGGCAATTATCTCTCCCAAATGAAAAGCGGAGCATTTAGGCCAGCAAAAAAGGCGCGGTAGCCGGGCCACCGCGCCTTTTCGTCATTCTCAAACCCGCTGCGATCAGCCGGCCGTTGCGCAATATCCCGGCAAAGCGATAGCCCCCGCGCCCTTGGTTTCCCAGGCGCCGGCGCCGATGCGGTAGACCTGGCCCTGCTTCACCCGGCTGCTAAGCGTCTGGCAGCCGGTGGCGGCGGCGACATCTTGCACCGTCACGCCGCGCTGGCCGGCCAGTTGCGTGTAGGCGGCGCGGCGCTTGATATTGATGGATTCGACTTCCGACCGCACATCGGCGCCGACCGTCCCGGCGATGCCGAGATAGCCGTCCGCCTGCTCGCCGACCGTGCCGGCCGACATGGCGGCGGCCACGGCACCGGACTGGGCGCGCGCGGGGGCGGTCATGATGAAACCGCTGGCCAGCGCGACTGCGGCGCCGGCGGCCAGGATCAGTAGCTTGCGTGTCATTGCGGGAACAACTCCGGATTATTCTGGATAAGATCCTGCGCGTCGCGTTGCAGCTTCACAACCACTTCCTGCTGGACCTTGACGTTCAGGTTGATTTCGATGGGCTTGTCGGGCGCCTTCACCTGGATGCAGCCGGTGAGGGCCAGCCCGGCGAAACCCGCCATCATGATCGTTCGCTTGTTCATTTCGGCTCCCCGTTTGGCACCTTGTCGCTTTCCAAAGGCTGAACCGCAAGCCCCTGCACCGTTTTCGATCGCATCTTTTCCTGCGCTTGTTCGCCAATCTTGTCACGGATCGTCTGGGTGGGATCGATGAAGGACTGGGCCGTGCCCAGCAGACCGCGGAAAGGCGCCTGTACGCGCACGTTGAAGATGAAGGGCAGGCCGATGAAACTGCGGCTGATACCCGAAGGCGCGTCGCCCAACTTGCCCCGGTTGACGCCGTTGAAGACGACGTTGGTCACCATTTCCCCGTCCAGCGCGCCGTCCATCAGGATGGTGAGGCATTTATATTGCAGATCCTTGAGCGCGTCGAAGGCCATCTTGCCCATCACGCCGACCTGCTCGTTGGAGACGGGGCCGACATAGGAGAGGACGCCCGACTGGCGCGTGGGATCGCAAGGGATGGTCGGCAGCACGCCTTCGGGCATGATGAGCGGGGGCATGCCCTGCTGCCGCGCGACCAGCACGCCGCCTGCGACCCGGCCACCCTTGGCATTGAAGATCAGCGGCATGATGCCGTCGAACGTGCCGGTGGCGGAGACATTGTCCAGCTCCATCGCCTGGATGAAGGCGCCCGCGTCCAGGCCGATGACGCGGAAGGTCAGATAGCGATCGACATCCTCGCCGAAATTCATCGTCGTGGGGAGCAGGTCCAGCTTGCCGCCGGAGAAGGGCCAGCCGCCGCCTTCGATACGGACTTTCTGCCCGGCCTCCAGATGATAGCGGACCACGCCGTCATTCACCTCGACACCCGGATTGACCTTGGCGATGCGGACTTCCTGCCCCGGCGCGGTGATGAGGCCGATGAGGTCTGTGAAGTGGATTTCGCCGGACAGCCCCTGGACCGGGCCGAAAGCGGCGGCGAGATTGGCGTTGTCGGTGCGGAAGGTGCCGGTGCTGGTGACATTGGATCCGGTCCAGTCGATCCGCCCCTGCCCCGTCACCTTCGCATTCACATTGGCGACGACGCCCAATGCGATCGGGGTGATATCCTCGGGCTGGAGCGCGGGGCCGAAATTGAGGTCCGGGACGGTCAGGTCGGCATGGCCCTTCGCGCTCGACAGGTCGTGGACGATGGCGGTGCGGGCGACCAGTGCGCCGCCGCGCGGAGCGGTGAGCGATCCGCTGGCGGTGATGCGGCCATCCTTCATCGCCAGCGCGAAGTCGGGCGAGAGCAAGGGTACGAAGCGGGCCGGGGCCTGCGAATCGCGCACGGTCACGGACGCGCGGAAGGCGAGCGCGCCTTTGACGAAGCTCCAGTCGCCCGCGCCCTGCTCCATGATGAGCGGTACGGCGCCGATCTGGCCCCCTGCCCCGCCGACCTTGCCGGCAAAGCCATCCTTCGTCGCCGCGCCGTCCAGGGTAGCGGCGGCGAGGCGGACGGTGGGCGCGTCCTGCGGGCCGATGGTGAGCGCTGGATTGGCGAGCGCGAAGCCGGTGCGGCCAAGGACCATGCGGGCATGATCGGCGGTCAGGCGCATGGGGTTGTCGCCGTTGCGGCCAGCGAGGGCGAGGTCGCGGATCTCCGCGCCGCCGCTGGTGCCGGCGGGACCGGTGGCGAACATCGCGCCGCCGACCGGGCATAAAGTCTGGCGGGTCTGGCCGAGCGCGAAGGCGCCATAGCGGGCCTCCACCAGCGAGACGGGGACGCAGGACGGGTTGATCGATAGCGCGCCATTGGCGGCCATGCGCCCTTCGACCGGCAGGCTGAGGCCGCGCAGGCGGCCGTCGGGCAACGGGCCGTCGAGCCGCAGCGCGGTGGAGAAGCGGGTGGCGCCGTTCGAGTCGGCGGTGAAGCGGACCCGGTCGAGCGCCAGCCGCGCGTCGCCGGCGGCATAGGGATCGACGAACAATTCGCCGCCGAAGCCGCCGCTCGGCCGCCGCGCCAGTCGCAACGCGGCATTGGGCAGGCCGCCCCCACCGGTCTTGAGCGCGCCGTCGAGCGACCAGTCGAGTCCCCCCTTCCTGCCCGGCCAGGCGAGCGTGACGAGGCTGTCCTGCGCCAGGCCGATGCGGGCGCCGCTGCGCGCGTCGAGCGCGGCATCGGTGACGACCACGCTGCCGCCGGACGGTTTCTGGACCAGAGCGAAACGGGTGCGCAGGCGATTGGCCCTGCCCGCGCGATTGACGGCGTCGGCCAATTGGGTGGCGAGCGGGCCGACCGGCGTGCCGGCCGCTGCCGTGCGCAGGCTGGCGAGCGGATCGCGATTGCTCATGTGGAGGTCATCGCCCGACAATGTGCCCTTCAGGCTGTTGCCCTGAGCGTCCAGCACGAAGTCGCCCGACAGGCCGGCGTCGCGCAGCAGTGCCCCCTGCGCCGTCAGCGCTTTGGCGGCCATGCGCAGATTGCCGCTGGTGCGGGCGGCGCGGCCATCGAATGCGATGCGGCCCGAGGGCGCGGCCATGACGAAGCCCCTGCCTTTGAGCGCATCGCCCGACAGGTCGACATGCCCCTTCCAATGGTCGAGCGCCTGGCTGAGATTGAGGTCGATGACGGCGGCGGGTCGGGCGATCGCTGCGCCGGCATCGCGGCAGGCGAGCGCGTCGGCGCGGACCGGGCCTGAGAGAGTGGGCTGGCCCTGCCGCATGGCGATATCGACCATGGCGGTGGCGCGCATCAGGCCACAGCCCGCCAGTGAAGCGCGTGGCATGGCAGCGGCCAAGCGGCCACGGAAGCCCGATTGCAGATTGCCGGCGCCGTCCAGCTGCATGCCGACCCGGCCGGCATCGGTATCGAGCGTCAGCCGGGCGTCGGCGATCGACACGAGAATGTCCGGCACGCTGAAGGGGGCGGTGGAATCGGGATCGCGGAATTTGTCCAGTTCGCCCAGACGCAGCACGCCGTCCTGCAGGGCGCCGCGCATTCGGACGCCACCGGCGCGGACCGCCGCAACCTGCGGCGTCAGGCCGGCAAAGGCGATATCGACCTCCACCCAGCGCGCCGTCAGATCAGGCCGGGCGGGATTGCCGAGCACGATATTTTCGATCCGCTGGGTGCGGAACCCGACATCGACCAGATCGTAATTCGCCTGAACCCCGCGCCTGTTGAGTTCGCGGCTGACGAAATTTTCTGCAATGGGCGCGCGCTGCGTCCAGAGCCCGACCAGCACCAGCGCGAGCGACCCGGAGCCGACGCCCAGCCAACGCAGCCATGCCCGGCGAACCGTTTCTTCGCCGTCCTGTTCTTCCATGCTTATGGCCAACCCCGGCTTAATTCGACGCAGACGTCCGTAACGGACGCATAACGTCCTTGCGCCCTTAAATATCCTTGCCCCACGATTCCGCAACGCATAGCGTCATCGGGGCTGATGAAGGGGGCGATATTTGGCCGATCAGGATGACAAGATCGCCCATGATGGCGCGGGCCATCGCGCCCGGTTGCGGCAGAAGCTGGCGGATAGCAGCGGCGAAGCGTTGCACGACCATGAACTGATCGAATATCTGCTGGCGCTGGCCATCCCCCGGCGCGACACCAAGCCGCTGGCCAAGGCATTGCTGCGCGAGTTTGGCGGGATCGGCGGGCTGATGACCGCCGATTGGACCGCGATCGCGCGGGTGCCCGGCATGGGCGACACCAGCGTCGCGGCGATCAAGATCGTGCAGGCGACGGCATTGCGGATGCTGCGCAACGATGTGGCGACGCGGCCGGTGCTGGCCAGTTGGCAGGCGTTGCTCGACTATCTGCGCGCGGACATGGCGTATCTGAGCGTCGAGCGGGTGCGGGTGTTGCACCTCAACAGCCGCAACATGCTGATCCGCGACGATCATATGGGCGACGGATCGATCGATCAGGCGGCGATCTATGTGCGGGAGGTGATCAAGCGCGCGATGGATCTGGGATCGGCGGCGCTGATATTGGTGCATAACCACCCGTCGGGCGATCCATCGCCCAGCCGGCAGGATATCGACATTACGCGCCAGATCGTGGAGGCCGGCAAGCGGCTGGGCATCGCCGTGCATGACCATATCATCATGGCGGCAAGCGGGCATACCAGCCTGCGGGCGCAGGGGTTGCTTTAAACGAACCCCATCATCCCAGCGCACGCCAAGATGAGACTTTACTCTTTCCGTTTAGCAGGAGCGTCATGCCGGCTTTAGCCGGCATGACGCAATTTTGCTTCAGCCGTTGAAGCCGAAGTTCAAAAATTCCGGCATCGGGCCGTTCCAGCCATCGTCCGGACCATCATCGACAGGATCGTGGCGACGGCGCGGCGGCGGCGCGGATGCGCTGCGGTCGGGACGCGAATCGCGCGGCTGCGTGTCGCGGGGGCGATCGTCTCGCGCGCGGTTGTCGCGGGGACGTTCTTCACGGGGACGTTCTTCACGGGGACGTTCCTCACGCGGCCGTTCTTCCCGTGCGCGCTCTTCGCGCGGACGTTCCTCGCGCGGACGCTCTTCACGGGCGCGCTCTTCCTTGGCCCTGGCTTCGCGCGGCTTGCGCTCCGGACGCGCAGCCCTGCCCTCTTCGCGCTTTTCTTCACGCGCCGGTTCGGCACGCTCTTCGCGCGCGGGCGCGCTGATATATTCGATCTTCGTGCCGATCAGCTTCTGGATATTGTCGATCGCCTCGGCATCTTCGGCCGTCACGAACGTGTAGGCGGTGCCGGTCGCGCCCGCACGACCGGTGCGGCCGATGCGGTGGACATAATCGTCCGGATGCCAGGGCGCGTCGAAGTTGAAGACGTGGGAAACGCCCTTGATATCCAGCCCGCGGGCCGCGACGTCCGACGCGACGAGGATGTTCACCTTGCCCTCACGGAAACGCTCCAGCTCGGCGATGCGCGAGGACTGGTCGATATCGCCATGGATTTCGCCCGACTTGAAGCCGTGGCGTTGCAGGCTCTTGTTGAGATCCCGCACCGTGGTCTTGCGGTTGCAGAAGATCACTGCGCTGGTGACGTTTTCCGCCTCCAGCATGTCGCGCAGCGCATCGCGCTTCTTGCGCGAATCGACCTTCACCAGTCGTTGGGTGATGTTGGTGGAGGCCGTCGCCGGACGCGCCACTTCGATCGACTTGGGGTTGGACAGGAATTTGTCCGCCAGTTTCTTGATGACCGGCGGCATGGTCGCGGAGAAGAGCAGGGTCTGCCGCTGCGTGGGCAGCTTGGTGCAGATTTCCTCGATATCCGGGATGAAGCCCATGTCGAGCATGCGGTCGGCTTCGTCGATGACCAGCATCGAACAGCCATTGAGCAAAATCTTGCCGCGACCGAACAGGTCCATCAGGCGGCCCGGCGTCGCGATCAACACGTCGACGCCCTTTTCCAGCGCCTTGAGCTGATCGCCCATCTGCACGCCGCCGATCAGCAGCGCCATGTTGAGCTTATGATATTTGCCGTATTTCTCGAAATTTTCGGCCACCTGCGCCGCCAGTTCGCGGGTCGGCTCCAGGATCAGCGAGCGCGGCATCAGCGCGCGGGCGCGGCCATGGGCGAGAATGTCGATCATCGGCAGCACGAAGCTGGCCGTCTTGCCCGTGCCCGTCTGGGCGATGCCGATAATGTCCCGCATCATGAGGACGGACGGAATTGCCTGCGCCTGGATCGGCGTCGGTGTGTCGTAACCGGATTCGGTTACGGCCTTGAGCAATTCGTCGGAAAGGCCGAGATCGGCAAAAGTCATTCAATAGTCCGGGACAGGAGGCTTATCCGTCCTGCGCGGATGCGAGACGGAAATCCGCCGCGCATTGCGAAAATATTGGCCACTTGTCAAGAAAATCGCGCAAATGAAAGGCTATGGCGCACGATCAGTCATCTTCATCGACCGGGATGAGGCGACGGAAACTGTCGATCGCGCAGCTGAGGCCGCTGCGCGCCTGCAATTCGTCCCTGCCCGAACAGAGCGAGCCGTCAGCGTCCGGCTCCACATAGAAGCCCGAATAGAAGCCGGTCGAGTCGCAGCCCCGTTCGAGCCGGGCCCGATAGCGATGATCATCGGCCAGTATGAGGTCCACGCCATTGTCCACGACGATGCTGGCGCCACGGATCGAGCGCAACGCGACGCAGCGCGGCCCCTTCTTTTCTTCCCAGCCATTGCGCGCATCGGGCGCGATTCGCGCGGGCGCGCGCCCTTTCTTCACCATCGGCACGCGGATGATCACGCGCTGCTGGATGGACAATTGCGCCCATTGGACCGGGTCGCCGGTCGATGCGGAAATCAGCAGCAATATGGAATGAACCAAGACGGACCCCTTTATGGGACGAATACGCTATTGGCCGATGGTTGAACCGTCGATGAATTCCGAGGCATAAGCCCGTCCCATGATAGGACAAGACATGATCGACCGCTTCGTCGCCCTGCTCGGCCCCAAGGGGGTCGTGACCGACCCCGACGATATCGCCCCCTGGGTCAGCGACTGGCGCGGCCGATATCATGGCGCGGCCGTCGCCATAGTGGCGCCGGCCTCTACGCAGGAAGTCGCTGCTGCCGTCGCACTCGCGGCGGAACTGGGCGTCCCGCTGGTGCCGCAGGGCGGCAATACGTCGATGGTGGGTGGAGCAACTCCTCCAGTCGACGGATCGGCGCTGATCCTGTCGCTGCGGCGGATGAACCGGATTCGCAGCCTGTCGCCGGATGACAATCTGGCCGTGTGCGAGGCCGGGGTGATATTGAGCGTGCTGCATGACGCGGCGGAAGAGGCCGGACGGCGATTCCCGCTCAGCCTGGGCGCGAAAGGCTCCGCCACGATCGGCGGGCTGGTGTCCACCAATGCCGGCGGGACGCAGGTGTTGCGCCACGGCACGATGCGGGCGCTGGTCGAGGGGATCGAGGCGGTGCTGCCCGATGGCAGCATCTTCGATGGGCTGGACGCGCTGAAGAAAGATAATCGCGGTTACGACATCAAACAGCTGTTGATCGGCGCGGAAGGGACGCTGGGCGTCGTCACCGCCGCATCGCTGCGGCTGGCGCCCGCCATCGCCGCGCGCGCCGTGGGATGGGTGGGTGTGCAGACGCCGGCCGACGCGCTGGCGCTGCTGCGGATTGCCGAAACCATGCTGGGCGACAGTGTCGAGGGGTTCGAGGTGATTGCGAACGAGACGCTGGGCTTCGTGCTGGGCCACATCCCCGGCACGCGATCCCCGATCGAGACGCGTACGCCCTGGCATGTGCTGATCGAGGTGGATCATGCCGACCTGTCCGAACCGGGGCCTTCCGATCGGCTGGAGGCGGCGCTGGCGGATGCGTTCGAGCGTGGCATTGCGATCGACGCCGCCATCGCGGCCAATGAAGCCCAGGCCGACGCCTTTTGGCGCATCCGCGAATCCTTGTCGGAATCGGAAAAGGCGCAGGGGCCGGCGCTGCAATATGATATCAGCGTGCCGGTGGCGAAGATGCCCGCCTTCATGATCGACGCGGCGCACGCGGCCGAGCAGGCGTTTCCCGGTACCACCGCGTCTTCCTTCGGCCATCTGGGCGATGGCAATGTTCATTTCCATGTACGCGCGCCCAAGGGGACCAGCGACGGGCCAGCCTGGATCGCGGCGCAGGGGCAGGCGATCAACGCCTTCGTCCATGATGCGGTGGTCGCGGCGGGCGGCTCCATCTCCGCCGAACATGGCATCGGCCAGATGAAGCGCGCGGAGCTGGGCCGCCTTTCAACCCCGGCGCGGATCGGCGCGCTGCGCGCGATCAAGGCGGCGTTCGATCCCAAGGGCCTGTTCAATCCGGGCAAGCTGATCCCGCTGCCCGAAGAAGGCTGAGAGTCCGTTTTGAAAAATGCGCGAAAGAGCGCATTTTCGATGCGGTACCGGCCCGCTCCCCCGCCCGGCCGCCCAGACATGGTACCCTGATGGGCGGTCGGGCGGGGGAGCGGGCCGGTGCGGATGCGCCAAGGGCGCATTTCCGAACAGCCTCTGAGCGCGGGTCGCCTACAAACAGATTGCCTCCATCGGGCAAGGCCATTATCGCCCTGCCCCAATATCAAGCCCGCGGCCCGCATGAGAAAAGCGGTCCGCACGTAACAGGATGACCCGAAATGGCCAGCGCGCCCGCGAATAACCTGCCGATCTTCTACAATGACCTTCAGCCGCTCAGCAGCGTGGACCATGTCGACTATCGCACCAAGCCGGTCGATTCGGCGCCGTTCCTGACGACGCAGCATGCCATTCCGCTGACCGTGGACGAATTCGTCCCGGCCCAGCGTTTCGCCCCGATCATCTTTTCGGCAGGCGACGACAGCGTACCGCTGCTGCTGATGGGCCTTAACGAAGGCGTCAACGTCTTCGTCGATGACGAAGGAAAGCTGCGTGGCCCCGCTTATGTCCCGGCCTATGTTCGCCGCTATCCCTGGATGCTGGCCAAGCTGCGCCCCGACAGCGACGACCTGTCGCTCTGCTTCGATCCCACCACGCCCACCATCGGTGCGTTCGAGGACGGCCAGCCGCTGTTCGAAGATGGCAAGCCCAGCGAGCTGACCCAGGGCGTGATGAAATTCTGCGAGGATTTCGAGCAGGCTGCCGCCCGCACCGGCCAATTCGTTCGCGATCTTCAGGACATGGACCTGCTGATGGACGGCGAAGTTGCCATCCAGACGCCGGTCGCCGAACAGCCCTTCGTCTATCGTGGCTTCCGCATGATCAACGAGGAAAAGCTGCGCGACCTGCGCGGTGATCAGCTGCGCAAGATCAACCAGAACGGCATGTTGCCGCTGATCCATGCCCATCTCTTCTCGCTGCAACTGATGCGCGAAGTGTTCGAAGCACAGGTGTCGCAGGGCAAGGGGCCGATCGAGGCCCCCGCCGTCGAAGCCGCGCCGGAAGCGGCCAACGCCTGAATGAGAAATTAACCCGAAAGGGTTTGAAAAATTGATAGAAAAGGCGTCGCATCGCCCCTTGAAAGGCGATGCGTCCTGCCCTATCTATAAGACATGCGATGCACCTGCCCCCCTTTCGGGTGTGTCGTATGGGCGTCTCCCCCTTTGGAGGCGTCTCCTCCCTGAACCTTGGCCACCCCATGCTTGCATGGGGTGGTTTTTTATGAGCTGCCCCGGATGGGCGTGGGTTTCGCTTGACGGGGCCAGCCCCCCTGCCTAAAGGCCAGCCCCTGCCGATCGCCCGGAGCGATCCATGGCCCCTTCGTCTAGCGGTTAGGACGCGGCCCTCTCACGGCTGAAACACGGGTTCGATTCCCGTAGGGGTCACCAGCAACATCAACACGTTATGGCGCATTGACGGGCGACGAAATCGCTACGCCGCTCGTGAGGGATTGCGCTGTTCGCAGCCCATGATCAGTGCCAGACGTCATCGGACGGTCTTGCCCCTGCTTCAGGCCCTAGGATCGACGTCGACAATCCAGATGACACCGAAGCGGTCGGTCAGCATGCCGTAGAGCGGCGACCAGGCGGACGGGGCCATTGGCTGCTGGATTGTAGCGCCCTCGGCCAGTCCGGCCCAGCGCTGTCGGATTTCGTCCATCGACGATCCGCGCAGCGAAACATAGAAGGCGTTGGTTCCCGCGTCATGATCCTGGCCCGCGCGCACGTCGAACGCCATGATCCGGAAACCATCATCGGCGACGACCTGGCCCCAGATGATATGGTCCGGCGAATGGCCGAGTTCCGGTTGCCCCATGGCGGCATAGGTCATCAGCGCCTGCTCGCCGCCGAATATCTGCTTGTAAAAATCGAGGGCCGCGCGGGCCTGACCACGGAAATTGAGATGGGTGGTGACGGCAAGGGTCATGCTTTTGCTCCTGAATGGTCGGCGACATTCGCTTTTGTCGCCCAACTCCCGCATAGCTGCCCCCAACTGCCATTTTCCGTCAGTAGGCCCATGTCGCGTTCCGCTCGCCTCCTTCAACTGCTTCACGCCATGCGGACCCTTGCGGGACCGGTAACGGCAGCGCGCCTGGCAGAGGAAACAGGCGTGTCGATCCGCTCTCTCTATCGTGACATCGATGCGCTCCGCAGCGCGGGTGCGCAGATCGAGGGCGAGCGCGGCTATGGCTATCGTCTGGTCGAAGACCCGGCGCTGCCGCCGCAGATGTTCGATCAGGACGAGATCGAAGTCCTAGCGCTCAGCCTCGCCGAAGTCCGCGCCTGGGGCGATCCGGCTTTGGCACGTGCCGCAGATTCCGTGCTTGCAAAGATCGCCGCCACGCTGCCCAGCGTGCGTGAACGACAATTGCTGCACGCGATCGCGCAGGTGTTCCGCCCGGAACCGCGTTATCTTTCCCCACTCGACCTGGCGCCTTTGCGGTCGGCATGCTGGCAGGAGGAAGCGATCGACATCCATTATGTCGATGGCGATGGCGCGACGAGCGAGCGGACCATCCTGCCGCTGGCCCTATTTTACACCGAAACATGCGTGACCGCGCTCAGCTGGTGCTGCCTGCGCCAGGACTTCCGGATGTTTCGCACCGATCGGATGACGGAGATACACCCTAACGGTACAAGCTTTCGACCGCGCCGCGTCCCGCTGCTTCGCGACTATCTCGCGCAGTTGGAGCAGCGACGCGGGGCCAAAGTCGATGAAGGCTAAGCGATATTTTTCCTAAGCGCTGCATTAACCAAAAGCGCTAGGCTCATTTTTATGAGCGGGGCTTATTCCGGCAGCGGGGATAGTGCTGAGGATATTACATAAAGTGAGCAAGACAATTGCACGCATGGTCCCGGCCTTGCTGGTCGCCGCCGTCGCGATTACAGGGACAACGCCCGTCGCCGCCGATGTGGTGACGAGCAGCATCCATATCCGCGGCATCGTGCCCACGATCTGCAACGTTCGCTTCGGCGGTGCGATCGCCAATGTCGAGGGCAACGCGATCAACCTCGGCATGATGACGCAAATGTGCAACGATGCGGCTGGATACAAGGTGGTGCTGCACACGCCCGCCGGCCTCAACAACGCAACCTTCGTCTATGGCACGATGCGCGTACCCCTGTCGGAAAGCGGCGAAACGGTCATCATCGACACCAATTCACCGAATTGGAGCCGTACGCCTGCCGAAATCCAGTTGGGCGGATCGGAAGAATTGCCGGACAATTTCGCACTGCACATTCAGGCCGAGCCTAAAGGCACCATCTACTGACGCGCTGGTGCTGGTCATAGCGGCGGCGGCTTGTTGTCGATGCGGCACTGACCGGCGACATAGCCGTCATTTGGCCTGAAGGTCAGCGTGATCGTGTCGCTATAGTCGCCCGCAGGCTGGCTTTTGACCGATGTGCCGTCGAGCGTGACCTGCACCAACCGGCTTTCGCCTGAGGGCATTGGCGTTACCGGACATTGCATGGTCGCGTCGCTCGTCACCTGCAGACCGGCGATGCCCAGCCTGTAGCCGATGTTCCCCTCCCCCGGCCTGCCGCGTTGCAGGCGCAGGCCATTCTGGCTGCTGATATCGACGGCATAGGGCAAGGTGCTCATCACCGACACCGATACGCTCTTCGTCAGGTTCGACGCCGAGCCGAGCGTACCGAAGGCGATTTCGCCATGTTGCTGCCCTGCCCCGCCGACGAAGGCGGAGACGATCCGTGGAATGTTGAGGGACAATTCCATCAGCCCGTTAAACTGATCCAACTGGCTGCCCAGATCGTCGCGGCCGGCGAAACATTGATAGCGGACCGCCAGCCGTTCGACCTGACGCCCCGCAATCGCCGTCTGGCCACGCGGTATGTTCAGGCGAAAGACGGTCGTTTCGGTATTCTGCCGTCCGTTGAACATGATCATGGCGGAGTTGAGTTCGGTGATCGCCTGCGCCCCGGTCACGAAAACCGGGCGCCGCTGATCCTGCACCCAGTCGATCCCGTAATCGGCAGGACCGTTGACGCCGAATTTGGGCATATTGCCCTGCGGCGTCGTATCGACCAGCAGGAAACGCACGGAGGTCACGGCACTGGACAGTCGCGTGGCCCGAACGGTAAAATTGTCCACTGCGTCGTTAGGGCGATAGGGATTGTAGACCTTGTCGACGCCGCGGCCCAATATCTCGAACTCGACACATCGGGGCTGGCTTGTCTGCGCATGGACGGCCGGGGCCAGGAACGGGAACGCCAGACTTGCGCAAACGGCAAGGAAGCGGAGGTTGAGGCTCATGGCGTACCTTTCAGCGTGACATCGCCCAGTTTTACGATGGCTTCGGACTTGTCCGGGATCGATATGATGATCTGCGATCGCGGCTCGGTCGGCATTTCGATGCGCCACTGGCCCGGTCGCAAACCGGACAGGCCGAAACGGCCGGCGCGGTTGGTGAATATGGTGAGCGGCGGCTTGTCGGCCTTACCCACTTCATACGCCAGCCCTGCCAGCAGCGAGATGGGTTGGCCGTCGTCATCCAGCAGGCGACCGATCGCCGTCATCGAATAGTCCGACCCGACCACGACCAGATAACCCGACTTGTAGGGCGGGTAGACACGCACATTGCCCGCGCCCAGATCATAGCCGGCGGGCGCCTTGGGCGCGTCGAAGGTGACGACCCGGTCGGAATAGGATGAAAGATCGTTGGCGACCGCGCCGCCCAAAACGCCCGAACGGGACGAATATTCGCCCTCGCGCGGTTCGACCTCGACCGACGTTCCCTTGAGAGACTTGTGCGGCACCACGAGGGCGAAACTGTCATAGACCGGTCGCGACAGGCCGACATGCCCATCCGCCAGAACCAGCGCCGTCCCGACGCGCAGCGAGGTCCGCTGATCCGTGACGTTGAACCCGCCATTGTCGAACGCGGTGCTGTGCGCCAGCGAAAGCTCGGCGCGGTTGGCGGTGTAGCTGACCGCGCCGTCCAGTCCGACCGCTCCCTGGCCATAATCGACATTGCCCGAAATGGATGTCGCGCCGACGCCGCTGCCTGTCGACGTCTGATATCCGACGCGCCCGCGTTCACTGCGCGAGTCAAATTCGGCATTGGCGCTGGATCGTTCGCCCATCCGATAGGTCAGGTTGAGGCGCAATCCATAATCGCTGCCGAACGTATTGCGCTGTTGATAGATGCCTTCGGCTTGCAGGTTGAGGCGCGAACTGAGGCGATAGCCGTAGGAAAGGCGTGCGGATTTCTCATCGCCGAAACTGCCGCGCCCCTTGGAATATCGGCCGTCGATCGACACGAACTGCAATTCGCCGATCGCCTGCGAATAGGTGGCGCCGACTTCGAACAGATAGCGATTGTCGGGGCTGAGATCACCCGGTGTCGCGAAATCCTTCGTGCGCGTCTCGAACGTCAGGGCAAGCGACTTGCCGCTCGACCCGGTGCCGCCGAAAGTGCGCTGCAACCCGACATTGACGGCGAAGCCGCTGCCGATCCGCTTTACATGGGATGCCGCAAGATCGAAGCCGATCGTTCCGAGCGGCGATGCCCAGACCACTTCGGTGCCGACCACCGCGCCATTGCTGCGCGCGTGAAAATTCGCGCCGCCAGTGAAGGTCTGGGAAAAGCCGTGCCGGATATAGCCGTTGGCCGCCGGACTGCTGATCTGATAATCGCGGCCATTGCCGGCAAAAGGCGCGAGCACGCCGGCATAGATGCCGAACTCGGTCAGTCCCGGTTCCAGAAGCGTCCTGTCGAAAAACAGCGAGAAGGACACGCTTTCCTGACGCCCGGTATCGTCGGTAATCAGCAGCCGAACGTCGTTCGCCCCCTGAACGAAGGGAAAGTCCCGGACATTATAGGTACCCGGTTCCAGACGCACCTGCCGCACCGGCTGACCATTGATGAAGGCTTCCACCATCGACGCACGCGCCAGCGTGAAGGTACGGTCGCCACGCGGCTGCACATTGCGTTGCGGTTGCAGCACCGAATAGGTGCGCGTCATCGACAGGCCCGCTATCTGCGAGGAACCGGAAAAGCCACGAGATGCGGGCTGAAGATCGCCCAGAGTGAAGCGCGCCAGCAATTTATTGTCGTCATAGACGAGACGCGAACCTTCGCGCCGGAACTGGGTCGGCCCGCCATTGCCGGCACCGACCTGAACGGTACCTTCCCCTTCGAACACGACGCCGGCGACGCGCGCTGCCCAATCGGTTTCGATCAGCGGATCCTGAAATCCGCGATCGCTGCCCATCCATTGATAGCCGAAACTGCCGCGCAGGTTTACATAGGCCGAAACGCCGGCCGGCTTGTCGACATCACCGACAAGGTCGGACCCCAATTGCGCCAGGCGTATCTGCCGCGCGTTGCGCGCTTCGGGCGGAATATCCACCGTGAGCGCGATCGCCTGCGAATCGTAGCTGATAACGAAACCCAGCGAGGCAATCTGCTCCACCGGAACATCGGCGGCGGCACCCAGCGCGGTGGCGAGCGCTTCATATCGGCCCGGCGCGATGACCGGTTGCAACGCGGCGAGCAGGCGCGGCGCATTCACCAGAATATGATCGTCCTTGGTCAGGACGAAAGGCACTTCGCCCAGCAGGAATGCGCCGTCGCGCAGGGGCGCCGACAACATGATATCCCGGTTGGTGGGGTTCAGCCTTTCCGGTGGCGCGGCGGCCGACGGTTCCGACGCTGCTCCATTGGCAGGCGCGCCGGAAGCCCCCGCCTGCGCCACGAGGGCGACCGGCAGGATCGGCAGATGGGCAGCAGACGGCGTTGTCAGCGCCATCAAAGAACTGCCTGCCATCAGCGCGGGTGAAAGCCTTTTAGCGAGATCGAGGCGAGAATATCGCTTCAACTGTCCCCCCTTCGACCGGTAATTCGATCGGCGTCTGCAACCGCCGCTTTTGGCCTGGCCCCACAAGCCCGTATCCCATCTGCTGCAATATCTCGGCACCGGTCAGCGTCTGGCGCATGACCTCCTTGCCGCTGGCATCCTTCTCGCTGATCTTCAGCGTGCCCTCCGAAAGATACCCGTAGGTGTTCGACTGATTTTCCAGGTTCAGGGTCAGGCGCACCTTGCCATCCTCACCCTTCGTCTGCTCGGTGCCGGCCACACGCACTTCGGGCTTGGCACCCGGCGCGCCCACGCTGACGATGACCTGGAAATTATACAGGATCTGGACGGCGGACTGGCCTTCCGGCAGCTTCACAGGCAACTGCGCGACCGTCAGGAAGAAATGCTTGCTGGTCGCGATCTCCGGCTCGCCAACCCATTGCACCCGAAAGGATTGGGTCCGACCCGGCTGGATCAGTGCTTGCGGCGGGAAGATCAGCAGATCGTCGGCATCGCGCGTGCTGGCGATAAGTCCACCATCCTTGAAATCCGCCTCCACCGCCTTGAGTTCGACGGGCAGCGCGGTTGCGAAGCTGTTTTCCACCGTGACGACGGCGGACATCCGCCCGCCGGCAGTCGACAGATCGACGATGACCGGTTGCACGGTCATGGCCTGCGCAGCGGTACCGGCAAGGCAGCAGGCGCTCATCGCGGCAAGAGACAGGGATGTAAGGAGGGAGCGTATCATATGTCTGGGTCCGAACGTCAGGAAGTTGCTTCGATCTGGATGATGATCGTGTCGCTGTAGATGCCCGCGACCAGGGGCGTGCCGCCGCCGGGTATGGCAATGCGCACGTCCGCGCTGCCCGTTGCGGCATTGGGGATCGCGACGTCCATCATGCGCGCGCTGGTCGTATCGAAAGTCTGCGTGCCGCCGGCCCATCGCAGTTCCAGCGTGAAGTCCAGCCGCGAACGGAATGGCCCATCGGTGCCGGTCACGGCCGGGTTCACCAGGCCGCCGCGCTGGCTTTCGACATGGATGCTGTGCGCGGTGTTGCAGGTGATCGGGAAGGAGATCGCGACGTCCACCGCGTTCGGAACGCCCGTGGTCCGATCGAGAAAACCGCTTTGCAGGTCGACATTCACGTCGCCCGTCGTGCCCACCGTGACCGTCGCATTATTCTGCCGGACGGGATTGGGCTGGCGCATGACGCATGCTGGCGCGACGCTGCCTTCGAAGGACAGATCCCGCCCGCCCACGCCGTCGCTCTCCGACGTGGTGCCGCCCGTCACGCCTTGTGCCGCGACGGGTGCGGGCAAAAGCAGAAGCGGGGCGACGATCGCTAGAAGAATGGACGGCTTGGCCATCATTGCGGTCCCAGCGTTACGGTGATGATGTCGCCATAATCCCCGGCCAGCAGTGGCGCATTGGCGGGGATATTGGTCGTCCCCGGCAGGATGCGCAATTTCAGGCTGAGCGTGCCGGAATTGGCGACGAGCGACGTGAAGCCGGCGGCCTTGGGCGACCGGGTCCGCGCGTCGGCGTCCAGTTCCGCCGCTTTTTCATTCCAGGCGATACTGGCGAGATAGGGCACGGCATTGGCGAAGCCGGCAGGCACAGGCGCATCGACGCTCTGGCGCCACAGTCCGTTGTTCCGGCTTTCGATGCTGACCGAATAGGCATGGTTGCAGACGGCATCGAAGGCCAGATTGGCCTCCGTCCCGCGCGTCGTCAGGCTGATCGGATCGGTCAATGTGTCGATGCGGATGACCCGACCGTTGATCGACGCGATGTTGATGCTGGCGTTGCTGCCATCGATCCGCGGATCACCCAGGATGCATAGGTCGGGCACTTCGCCGGTCACGGGGAATGTGGCGGTCGACACCGGGTCCGACGTCGATTGGGCAAAGGCCGGCGTCACCACCAGGCTTGCCACCATCAGTGCCAGAGAAGCGATCGGACGCATCATGGCGTGGGCCTCAACGTGACGATCACCGCGCCGAGATAAGAGCGGCTTGCAACGGGTCGCAGGCTGGCCCCGTCGCGCATCCGGAAATCCGTGAGGCTGATGGTGATGGACGTGACGCGCGGTTGCGGCGCGGTCTGGATGGAGGAGGATTGCTCGCTCGCCCCATCAGTGCGAAACGACGCCGGCGTCTCGCTCCAGCCACTCGCAGCGGCGGTAAAATGGACCGCACCGGCAAAGCCTTCACGCAATTGCGCCGTGGCATTTTGCGGCGCCAGTTCCACCGCCCGTATCTCGATCTGCGACGGGGCGTTGCACCAGGTGTCGTCGATGATCCGATCCGGCGCGGTCATGTTGCGCTTCAGATACCCCGTCGACACATCGACCAGTACCCCCATGTCGAAAGCCTCCCGCGTCGTCGATGCGCCGCCGATCTGACAAAGATAGGGCACACGACCGCTGACGCTCAATTGCTCCTGATCCGGGCCGACATTGTCCCCTGCCGCGCTGGCAGCGGATGTCCAGATCAGAAAAGCCAAGGCGAGGAATGCGCGCAGAATATGATCCCGTCGAAAAGAAAATGGGGAGCGGCGGGGATCGCCGCTCCCCTATTCATCAGGTTCCCGGCGTCAGCGTGATCTTCACGACCGACGAATAGGCGCCCGCCACGAGGCGGCGGCTATTGTCGATAGCGAAGCTGCTGCGCGGACCGGCCGAGCTGTTGGCGGCAGTCACCGCGCCCGACGTGGCGTTGTCAGTTTCATTGCTGAAGCTGATCAGGTTGCCCGAACCGGTGGCGCCGAAGCGACCCAGCGCGCTCTGACCGACGGTGCCGGGACCAAAGCCCTCACCATCGGACGTGCCTTCATTGGCGGGCGGTGCGGACTGATCCGCGCGCTGGGCGCCTGCGACCTTCATCTCGATGTCGTAGATGACGGCGCGGGCAAAGCCGTCGCTTCCTACGCCAGCCCCTGCGCTGTCCAGCGACAGGGAGGTGCGGCTGAGGTTGAGGCTGTTGGTGCCACCAGTGCACCAGGCCTTGACCGTCAGATTGTTCAAGGCCGATGCGACGCGTTCACCGATATTGGTGTAGGCAAAGCCGTTCGCGTCCGTGATGCTGTCGGCAGGCAGCGATACCGCCGCCGAACTGGCGGTTAGGTCGCACTTGGCCGGGTTGGTCGCGCTGATGACGACCGATGCGCTTTGCAGACCGGTATTGTCATCCGTCTGCGCGAACGCGGCGGTCGAGAGGCCGACCGACGCCAGAACGGCAAAACCGGCGATAGAAAATTTCGTCATGTCATGTCCTTTCAGGCAAAAGGCCTGATGACGCAGCATGCGCCATCAGGCTTTCCATGCTGGGATCAGACGCCCGGCTGGATCGTCAGCGTGACGGTCGACGTGTAGTCGCCGGCGATCACGCGGGTGGCAGCGTAGGTGGTGAAGCTGGCGGTCGTACCATCGGCCGACGAAACGGCGTTGGTAGCGATCGATGCGGCGTTGGCGGCCGGATTGGCGAACTTCAGGGTCTTGGCAGTCGTGGCACCGAAGCGGGTCCAGATGCTGCTGCCGGTCGGGCCGTTCGACGTGCCTTCATACTGGCTCGAGCGGCTGCCGAGCGTGTTGTCGGGATTTTCGACCGACACATCGTACAGGATGCCCTTCTGGAAGTCGCCGGCGCTGCCGCCGCCACCGGTGGTGAACGCCGTGCGGGTCAGCGTCACGACGTTGCGCGCGCCGGTGCACCAGGCGTTGACGCCGGCATTGTTCAATTCGGCAGCGACCAGCGTGCCGACATTGTTGACCGGAACGCCGTTGGCGTCGGTCAACACGTCACCGGCCAGCGTGAGCGCGGTGGTCGTGGCGGTCAGATCGCATTTGGCGGGGTTGGTCGCGCTGACGACGACCGAAGCGCTCTGCAGGCCGGTGTTGGTATCGGCCGTCTGCGCGAAGGCGGGAGCCGAGATGCCGGCAGCGGCGACGAGCGCGAGCGCGGTCAAGTTGATGGATTTCATGGTCAATATCCTAAAAGGCTGAATAATAATATGATCCGATCGCAGGGACCGGGATGGCGATCAGCCACCCCGGCCCGCTATCGGGCGATCAGACGCCCGGCGTGATCGCGATGGTGACGGTCGAGCTGTAGGTGCCGGCAATCACACGCGTTCCGGCGAAGGTCGTGAAGCTGCTGGTTGCGCCATTCGCGGAAGCCGGTGCGCTGGTGGCGATCGGCGTGGTGCCGGGGAAGGACACGAACTGCAGTGTCTTTGCGGCAGTGGCGCCGAACCGACCATAGGTCAGGCCAAGCGTCGGGCCGTCTTCGGTATTTTCGTTGCCGCCAACGCCCGAAGGATCCTTGACGCCGACGTCATACAGAATGCCCTTCTGGAAATCGCCGGCGCTGCCGCCGCCGTCGGTGGTGAAGGCGGTACGGCTCAGAACGAAGCCGTTGTTCGCGCCGGTGCACCAGGCATTGACGAGAGCAGCGTTCAGGCCTTCAGCCACCTTCGCCGAGACATCGGCAGCCGGGAAGCCGTTGGCGTCGGTCAGAACGTCACCGACCAGAACGACGGCGGTGTTGGTCGCCGTTACATCGCACTTGGCAGGGTTGGTCGCGCTGACGACGACCGAAGCGCTCTGCAGACCGGTGTTGGTGTCGGCTGCCTGCGCAAAAGCGGGAACAGAAATCGTCATGGCAGCAAGAGCGGCCGAAGTCATGAGAGTCTTACGCATCATATTTCTCCAGATTATAACGAGAACATAGTCTTGTTGGCTTATGCGTACCCGTAACTACTCGCGGATATTCGTCTTTCGCGATCCGCATTATCTTCCTCTCAACGATCGAATGCATTCGAGACTGAGAGAATATGACGAAGACGTTCGCCGCTCATGTTCGCGGCCCGACGACGACCGTCAAAGTATCCTGATAGGTGCCAGCGGCGCGGCGGACGGAATCTTCCCCCCCCACCCAGCTCACGATCATCGCGCCTTCGCGACGGATCGCGGTCCTGCGACCCGACGACATGCCGGTGCCGGCTTCGCGACCATAAAATTCGCACTTGCCGCCCCTGCCGGTCAGCGACCGGGACGTGCAATTTTCAGACAACATCTGCGCCCCATCGGTCGAAACGACCAATGAAACCGAATAGGCTTTCTCGCTGGAGAAGCCGTCTGACAGTTGACCGTCAATATCGCGCATCGCATCGACATTGTTTTCTCGGCGGCGTAGCGCACCATTTTGCGAACTAACACCGATCGCAAATGGTGTATTGCAATCTATCTTGAAGGGAAATCGCAGCAGTTGCGCCTTATCAAGATCAGGCACAATTGAATCGACGGACGAAGCATCCCGCGAAATACCGCAATGCTCAGCGATCGTCGCAGTCACATCGATTCGGACCGTATCTTCGGCCATTACTTGCGGAACTGCGCAAGACACAGCAAAGATCAGCGCACAACCGCGCAATAAGGAAAACATGCCGCGCATCCCCATTTATCGAACTTCGAATTCATCAAGACCGACTCGATGAAAACTCATTCTGTAAATGGGGAGTTAATGCCGTCCTGATTTCTCCACATCCCCAACATTGGTGAGGCCGAATGTGAAGTTGCTGGTTAACCACGTTAAACTAGGCGATTTGGCAAATAGCGTTTCACTATGGGACGATTAGGGGATCCGGTATAAACTTACGCGGTTGAACAGCGCTTCCCGCGAAGAAACGCCCAGCTTGGAATAAATGGAACGGATATGCGATCGCACCATATCCAGCGAAGTCGCATTTTCCTCTGCTATATGATCGGCCACCATGCCCTGCAGCAATTGCCGCAATATCTTGTCCTCTGCCTTTGTGAGGATGAAGATAGATTTGAGATCGGCATAGCGCATCTGATCGACCCGCCGATAGGATATCCCGCAGACCAGCGCCTTATCCGGGGAACTGAGCCGCTGAACGACAAGCGCATAGCGTGTCGATCGATCCAGATCGCTGACGGTGCCTGAATTACCCGACACGACGCTGGACAACATCATTTGCGTCAAACCCTGATCGCAGGCCTTGTCCACAAAAGCGAAAATATCCCCTCGCTGCTCTATGCCATCGCCACTTTCGACAAAGGCGCGCGAAGCGGCATTTTGCCATATGATGTAATGATTCATATCCAAGATGACACGCGGATAAGGATCGCTGTCAATCCATTCGCCAAGCAGCGCGGGCACATCATATCCCGTCGCCGTTGCCGCAAAAAACGGCTTCGCCATATCCCCCCCACATTATTACACGCCGTCCAGTGCAACCCCCGGCGCATCTTTGCCGGTTAACCATAGCTTTTGTCAATTGATCCAAATTGCTCTATTTTTTTTCTTATCGCGAGGCTGCGTCACCATGCCCAACATTTGCGCCACCTCAGCTTGCCCTGCTGAAACAACGGCTCTACCTCGCCTATGTAAAAGTTTGATGATATGAAAATGTAGGACGATAATGTGGGTGAGGATAGCCGCAGGATCATCATCGGCGCAGGGATCGAAGGAAGCCTCCTCGCACTAGCCTTGCGACTCCTGCGGCCTGACGTGCCCTTTCGCCTGATTGCGCAAGGCCTGCGCGTGCCGCCAGCGATCATTATGCCCGTTTGCCTCACAGGGATCGACGAAGACGTCCGTGCGCTGCTCGACCCGCTGATCATTCGCCATTGGACCAGAGCGCGCCTGTCGTCCACAAACGGCATTCAGACCATCGACACCGACATATGTCTCGTCTCGCTCGACCAACTGATCGGGGAAGTGGAAGACAATGTGCCAGCCGTGTGGCGGGAGGCAGGGCCCTATATCGCCCATGCCGACCATGATGCCAGGCCGCCGATCGATACGCGCGAAGGACTGTATACCGCCGGAAGCGAACTGGCTTGTCGCGTCACGCATCGCATTGCTTCTCTAGATGGAAAGCCGCTGGATCATCCGGTCCTGCTCGACCTGTCCCTGCCCGTCGAGGATGGCGCGCTACTGCAATATTTCCCGCTCGGAGGCGATCTGATTTTGGTAAGATCGCTCCACTTGTCCACGCCGACATCGGACGGCAACCGGCCCAGAGAGGAGGCGCCCGATGCGTCACCAGGCCAATATGGCAACGGCCGTCAGCATTTTCTGGAATATGTGGGCAACCACGGCAGCCGGCATGCGCTGGAACGCATCATCGATCGCGCCAGCGCCGCCCCGCTCTTGCCGGACGAAATCCCACTGCTTGTGCCGTCATCTCTTCTATCGGCCGCGCGATGGGCAATGGAGCAAGCCAATGCCTTTTAAAGGGAAAGCTCGTCCATAGCCTCCCGCATGGCAGCCTGTCCGCCGGTTACTGAACAGGCAGCAGGCTGGCTTGGTATCGCATCTGGTGTCGTGCCCTGGGGTTTCGTCAAGGCGGCAATCCCGTTCTTGCGCCACCGTCAATATATTGGGGCAAGCCTGTGGTCTGCCCCCACCGAGTGGACCGATTGGTTTGTTAGTGCATTAAGCGCATCGCCGCCATATCCGGACGGAGGTGGAGCGAAGCGGAACCGGAGGCCGGATATGGCGGTGTCGCCGTTTCCGGTGCCGGTGGCCGGTAGCCCAGG